>JBCCLY010000001.1:0-33216 GCA_039026655.1 Cyanobacteria bacterium P01_C01_bin.38
AGAATCAAACCTCAAGCAGGTGAAACTTGGAATGATGATTTACGACTTCTTCGCGAACAACTCCGACAAGAAAGGGAAAGACTGCTACAAAGACAAAAATCGGTTAAGCGAGGTATTGAATTAGACTAATACGAAGCGGGGAGCCGCACCTGTGAACGCTGCGCTAAAACAGGCGATGCTGTCCCCGCATTCCGCTACATTACTCGCTTACTAACGTTATTTATTTAATGCGGGGCATCATAACGCCTGTTTTTCACAGGTGCTTTTAAATGTCAATATGAAATTTTTTATACCAAGTATTACCATAAAAAACTTAAATATTGTATCTTGTAACACCTGCCATCGCACGGTTACGTGCGATAGTACTTAGATATTTAAGATAAAGCAAGTAATATCGATAACTGCTGTCTACAGAATATTAGCTTTACTAGGAGAGCGAAAAATTTCGGGGGAGATGGTAGGATTTACCCCTCAACTTTTTAACCCTCAATAATTACAGAATTAGATGTAATACTTATACTTTTTATACTAAATTGATACGTAGTTTTTATTTTCCTCCTGGATAATATTTCTTTTAACCTCGAAAAAATGTGCGAACCGAAAGTTATAAACAACGGTGTAGTTAGTTCACAGAAAAATATCTTCACCCAGGTTTGCTTTCCGTTCACACCAATAGCATTTGCCATAAGTCTGGCTATAAATGTGATTCTTTTGCAGATTGCATTGTTTTAGCTTACCTGTTGCTATTTCCAAAGCTTTTAACCAGTCTTTAGCGGAGGGTCGGATGCCCGGATTTTTATGACCATCGTTAAAGCATTTTAAGAATAATTTTTTTAACGATGGATGGACGATATCTAAAGGAATTGTACTAGGGCTTGGTTGGAGGAAACTATTTTTACTATATAACCAGATACCTTGTTTTATGAGTTCTTCTTGCTTTGGCTGATTTCCTAACCTGTTCCACCGTCCGCTAAAGGGGTGATTACCGCTAAAAAGTAAATAGTATATAATTACTGCTAACCGAAAGCGGTCGTGACACTTAGTTTGAGTTAGTATGGAAAATTTTTTCCCTAATAGCTCCGGTGGTGTAAATTCTGATGTACCTACAGGACAACGGAAAATTTTTTGACTTTTGGGGTCAGTGACTTGAAAAGAGTCAGTATCAATAATCGCAACTTCAGCTTGATTGTTAACAAGAATATTTTTCTGGTTTATGTCACCAATAACACAACCGTTAGCATGAATAATTTTGATAATTGCTGCAAGATTTTGTGCAACTGCGTGCAAATAAAGCCAGTTAAATCCGGGAGCTATCATTCGCCGTCGCTTACTATTGTAAATCTCAAATATTGGCTTTGCCTTCTTAATTTCTGGCATTAAAAAGCCGACACAATTACCTTTATTATTGTAAATTAAATCTTGAGGCCAAGCAATAGAAATGTTTCTGGTATTGAGGCTGGAGGTGATAAGTGGATTAGCAATCATCACATTGAGCTTTTCTACCTTCTCAGTGTCTGGAAAAAAAGTATATATTTTCGCTAAACATCCACTGCGATTTGTCGCCCAAACTTTTCCCTCACCACCTTTAGCAATCATTTTTGTCAAGCTTATTTGTTTTCGTTTGCTGTCGTGGTAATTTGGCATATTGAATAAGTTAGAAAGCATACAAAAGTTCTATCATTGGAAATATATCTATAGTTTTGAATCACAAGTAATAACTTAGAGTTTGAGCGAGTATTATGATGAGATTCTTTGTTTTGTTGCAATGAAGTCGATACAGGCGCTGATGAATTAGAAATAGAGCGGCTAGATGTTAATGAAGTGATTATTGGTGTTTTAGATACGGGAGTTGGAGGCTTCCATGGTATTGGGCTAGGTTGTGGTGGTATAACTGCTTGCGGTCTAGAATCGGATGTGCGCGGGTATCTTTCGTAAAGACACAAAAGAAGCGTTTTATCATCATCAGTTCGCGCATTAACTTCTTGAGAATTCAGCCATTCTCTTAAAGATTTTTGCTCTTCTTCTCTCTCCCTATTTTTAAGCCCTTCTTCAAAAGCATTGAAAAAACGGTGATATGGAATTCCAGTACGAAAATCAATCGCTAACTTTTCGAGTCCATCAGTTGAAGCACAAACAAATTCTTGCTTACCTTCTAAAACACGTACCTGCATTTTCGACGAAGCATTTGCAGAAGTTACAAAAGTTGTTTGATTGGCATATTCCCCTTTATCTGGAGGAAACAGTAATTGATAAGGTGATTTCTCAAGTCCTACGACAATGAAACCATCGCCTATCTGCATGGCAGCAATCCAATTAGGAGTTGCAATAAATACCAATAAAGTGCAAGCTAAGTCATTTGTCGAACAATTAATTTTTTCTGCTTCTTCGACTAAAGCTTTTTTTACTTTGGCTAAGGTTCTATCAAAAATATTCTCAGCTTTTTTCTTTGTGATGGGAATAGTAAGAGGCAAATCATACCCTTTTATCTTATAGGATTCGTAGCATTTTTTGAGATACGAGAGTGCGGTTTTAACTGCTAAGGAAGAACCAACTTCTGAATTTTTAGCGCTACCTGCTCCATCAGCAACGGCACCCACAATTACATCCAAGTCCAAAATTTCATAAGAACCGTAATCTTGGCAGGGGGTTTTTTTATTTTGATGACTCGTTCCTGTAGCGGAATTTACTATTGTTTTCCAACTCATAAATATACTTACCTATATGAAACTCAGAAAAGTTTTTTGTACCACTAAGATTAAAAAGAGCAGGGTTTCCACCGTTCCTTAAAAATCTGGGCAAACCTTGGTATTTGGGCGGCTTATTGACAAAAATCTCGTATTAATTGAGAATTAATGCCGTCCAAATACCTGTCCCATGAACTCGTTGTGGCTTCACATTGATAGGTTTGGGAAAGGTTTGCCCAGACTTTTATAGTTTTCATGTAGGGGAAGAATGACCTGTTAAGAGTTCTCTATACCCTGCTCCCTAAAATTAGGTAGAGACTTCTCCCCATCCCACAGGAGGAAGGGACAGAGTTTGTGTGGTTCCTGCTTGGCTATGAGAGACCTGCGTCAAAGACTGACTTAGCCAAAGGAACATCGATTTAAAATCTAAACCATTGAGTAATAAAGGTGGGCGTTGTGGGGAAGCTATTTGACTTAAAGTATTCATATCTGCACCCTCTACACCAACCGCGAAAAAGCAGACTTCCTGACTTGTTTCACCATTTCTGACAAGCTGTGCAGCATTTTCCCAGCTATCAGTGGGCGCTCCATCTGTAATTAAGAAAATCCAAGGACGGTAATATAAAATACCGTTGTTCTTGTAATTTTCTTTTCGGTCTCGAAGCAAATCGAAAGCATACTCAATCGCTCCTCCCATTGGAGTATCCCCTTCAACTTCAAGAACTGGGGGCACAAATTTGTCAATTGTGACAAAATCCTGAATTACGTTAACTGGACCAAATGAGATGATGGACAACTCTACTCTCAGAGATGCAAGTGCGTCCTGCTCTACTGACTGTTTAAATGTAACCAGTCCTTTATTCAACTCATCAAGGGGGTCGCCCTCCATAGAATAAGAATTATCCAATAATAGTATTACTGGGCAACGTGGCTCTGGATTGTTAATAAATTCGGGTTGTCCTACTGGCATATTTCTAATTTCCTAGTTTGATTTGTGTTTCTACTTGTATTAGTCAAATTCAAGCTATTATTCTGCAAGGCAGGTTCAATTTTTTTAGAAGACTAAAGACAAGAGCAATTTACAATGTCTGTTTGATGTCCTCTACAATTAGTTAGTCAACTAAGTTGAAATTTTCTGCATTCACAAACAAATAAGTTAAACTTTGTTGTTACTGAAATTCCCGATTGTTTTTCTATCCACCAACTATTTTTTAGTGAATAAAGGTTTTCTTCTTCCACATGAGTTTTTTCGGAATTTCTGACTAATTAGAGGACAAGGCAATAAATGCTTGCTTGATGTCCTCTAAAATTAGTTAGTCAACCAGACCAACTTTATCTTCCCAACCCCCTGCAGTAGGATGGGTTAAGCCTTATGCTTCACTACTACCAAACCATTGTTTAAGCTTCTTCTTAGCAGCTTCTTCATGTTCGGGGGTTACATACATCTCAACCGCTACTAAGGCTGCTGCTAAAACACCGAAATCATCCGTATATCCAACACCAGGAATCATATCAGGTGTAAAGTCTAGTGGGAGGATAAAGTAAGCCAAGGATGAGAAAATAATAGCTTTTGCCCAAGCAGGAACATCCTCTGACTGAGTTGCGTAGTATAAAGTTAATGCTTTGTAAATAACATCTTTCCCTGCCTTGAATGCGTTCTTGCTCAGTTTGCGCCAAAAATTCTCTTCATCATAGTCAGGAAGAGTCTTTTTATCTAAGCTTAGTAGCTTTTGAGGCGTAACAAAATTTTGTTCTGATGGAAAGGCATCTGTTTCTTCTTGAGTACTAAACATAGCCCAACATTTAGATACTTCAAAAGCCTGTTTTAAGCTAGTAAAACCATTCTTAGAGTCATAGACAATGTGACCATCGCCCGAAATATTGATATTTTTCAGGCTGTATTTAGAAGCATTTTCTGGAGAGACAACGAGTACTTGATAACGATTGTCGTCATTATAGACAAACATCTCGAATTCTTCATTACTCGATTGGTTTGGGAAAGTGTATAACCAACCTGTAAAACCGTTTAATTTCGTTTTTCGTGTATTGCGTGGGAACTTTTTAGCAATGAATTGTTCGTCTTCGAGCATAATATCCACCATAATTTTTGCGATAAAAACAGTAGTAGGAGGGTTAAGGAAAAAGGATGCTGCCGTTACTTAAAAAAGTAACTATCTAAAAAACAAGCCTCTACTTTTATTAGTTCTGTTTTGAAAAAAATTCTGCATTTTGATTGTTTTTTTGAGAAGGATTGAATCCGGAAGTTTCATGTGCGGATAAAATGACCGTCCCAGGGAAGCTAGAACCCTTAGTTATCGTAGAAATACAGGAGCAAGTGATTTTATTCAACTCTCTCAAATGCGCTTCCACGAAGGACTCAACAATCCCCTTCGTCTTGCAATGAGCCGAATACTTCATTCCACTCGATGCGGACATATTGTAAGTAACTTGCCGGAAATCATTTACTCATTAATCCAAGTCACTCAAAGAACTTTATGAACTAAATAAATTGAGTTCATAAAGTTGACCTCGGTTGGAGAATATTTCAAGATATTTCGTTAGTGATTTGTCTCTAAATGGATGCATTTATGCTTTAGATTTTCCTTTTAATCCACAACCGTGTTAGGAAAGCTAAGAACAAAGTAGCTATAATACTCCAAAAAGTTGATGACACTATCAAATGTGGAGGTTGTTTGATATCGACTATCATGGGTTTGTCAATGTGTGCTGAAATTGAAGCAGCAGCTATTCCACCACCACCTAATGCTACACCAACTACTTGAATAGTATCTTCTAAAGACTTTTCGCGTTCGATGTTTTCTTCCTCTAATTTAGCTTGTTCTATTTCTACCATCCCCCTAATAGTTTCAGTCATTTGTTTAAATAAGTTGTTCGCGGGGGTTAGATATGCTAAATCTGTATTGATTTGTTTAATATAGGTATTTTGAGCAAGTTTGGAGAAGCTTGATAAAAATTCTAAATCATTTTGATTGTAGAGTTTTTCAATTTTGTCAAACTGTAGACGATAATTTTTAAGACTAGCTTCGATAGTCGTTTTATGTGCTTGTAAATCTCTTATATAACGAGCATAGTCAAAAGATAATTCTGGCACTTCTATAAGCAATTGCTGCAATCTTTGAAGATTATTTCTGATGTTATGTTTAATTTGACTAAATTCATTAACTATTTTTTCTAATAAGCTGTATTCTTTTCTAGCTTGCTGATTGCATAAAATCGCTTTATGGCGTAAATATTTAATTTTGTTACGGCAAAGCAAGAGGTTAATTAAGGGGTAATAGTATTCTCCATTTTCTTCATGCTTAGTAGTTTCAGGATTAGTATTTAGCCAAATTAAAATATGACACTGTTGTTGAGGAGAATCAGCATCATTATTGTATTCAAATATGGGACTGCCCAATAATTGCCCTTGACTTTGGCAATATATTTGTAGCTCTTGAAATTTTTCTTCTGTAATTAAAGCTTTGACGCAATCGTCAGCAAAGTTTTGTAAAGATTCTTCGTCTTCAAATTCTTCTAGAGTTTTGGCGAAGAATACCAATGTTTGCCCTAATGAAGAGTTAATATTATTAGGTAGTAAACAGTTATCCTTATTTAGTCCTTTTAAATCAGCAACTTTTACATAATTATCTGGATGTAGCTCTGTTGAATGAGTTTCGTTTACTTTTGTGTTGGAATAACGTAGAGTTAAATCAATAGCATAGGTGTCTTGAATTTGTAGGGGATTAACTTCGCCGCTTAAAATTAAATTCAAGGGTAAATTATTTTTATTTTCTTCTTCGGTGAAGGATAAAATACCTTCTGGGAGTATTTCTCCAGTGATACTAGTCTTTTGATTATTTATTTTTTCAATTTTTGTAGGTAAATTTTCTAGTTCGGGTACGTTGAGTTGCTGACCAATTTGCTGGCATTTTAGCCATAAGTAATTGGTATTTTTTACACTAGTCAATGGTTCGCGTGCTAGGTTATCCTTAAGATGAAAGGCGTAGAGAGTTAGTTTTGGATTTGCTAGCTTTTCTTTTGAAAGATAATTCATGGTAGAATAAAAATTATATAAGTTTTCAAATTAACGAGCAAATAAAAAACATTTAAAGGTTCTAATAACGAAGTTAAAAGTAGCCTCCAAATGCTTTTAGTTACGGTGTATAGGGGCATAGTTCTCTCAACCAGGGTTAATCCTTGCAAACAAGTTTTGTAGTTGATGAAATATTTGACTATAGATACCTTCTAATTTTTGGCTGCGGGTTAATCCTGCGTTGCTGACTAAAGCCGTCTGAATATATATCTGTTTCTAAGGTAGGTATCTCTATTTCAAGTCTGTGACCATTAATTAGTGTCTTTGTCTGTGTGGAATCGATTTCGTCAGGTAATTTAGATGTATCAACTGGTGTTGCGGCGATTATGACAGCCGACAATATTCCTATAAGATACATTTTTACCAAGGACCAATATTTCCTTAAAAACTTAAATACGGGATGGTTCAAGTAACACTGTTTTCCTTTTATCATGTTTTAATCCCTGCAATTGATTGTCATTTTTTTCGACCAGAGCGATAAATTTTCTGAAGTGCTATTTTCTTTTGCATTTTTAGCATCAGCTCGTCCTTTTGATGTTTTCCTCGACGTTGAGGGTCGTTTGTTACTTTAAGTAAGTGAACAAAAATATTTACCGTCATTGTGAACGAAGTGAAGCAATCCTAGCCCTTGCGATTGCTTCGTTTCACTTCGTTCCACTCGCAATGACAATGTGTAATTAATTATGTTTAACTACTTATGTGCTTTGCAGAGTGATTCTCGTTGTTTTCTATAATTAATTAGTCAAATAGAACCAAATTTTTTGCTTTTTTAATTCTAATTTTGAGAAGATTAGAAGAATCCTTAAGCGCTTGATTCAATCCCACGCAAGACAAGCGCCTTCTTGTCCGTGCTGAAAACGCAAGAAGGCGTTTGCCTTGCGCCGGACGATTGCTTACCTATCCGACGAACGTTTAACAGCAATACCTCTACTTCGATTTATGATAAATCTTGTTTAACAAAATTGATAATGTACTCTTTATCAAGTTTGTATTTAGGAATATCTGTACTTAAGAGTTTTCCTCCTGGCGCTTTTTCTCCTACTTCTTCAAATTTAGCTAAAGCTTCATCTACTTCTGGATGTTCAAAGCACCAACCGGAAATAGCATCGGATAAAGATTCAATATCATTTGCTTGCTTCTGAATCAATTCCATTAGTGTAATTCTATCTTCTTCTGAAAACAAAGAAGGCTGAGTTTTTAGAAGATGAATAAAAAGATTAACAGTTATTTCATAATCAGACATGGTATTTCTCCTATTTTCCAACAGCAGTAAATGCAGCCCAGTAATAGGGCGAACTAAATGGTTTTTCCAGAGCCATCTTGTTAATTTGACGGCGTATTTTTCCTTTTTGGGTATTACTTAAAGGTAATTTCAAAGCAAGAAGCTGTAATTCTTGTTTGGTTGCAGAGCGTAACCAAAGTTGTGCTTTATTTAGAGCTAGCGATACTGACATATCTGTACCATCTTGCAAATTTTGAATCATTATTATCATCAAAAGGCAAGTTGATAAATCGTTTACTTTCCACAAACTACTTACCACGCTGCTACTACCTGCATAGATAAAGCCACTAGGTAAACCTATGTATTCATCGCTGAGACTGCTAGGGTCGATTAAACCCGTTTCGCAAGCAGAGAGAGTAATGAGAGGACATTGCTGAAAAGATAGTTCAAAAATTTCTGCTAAAGTCAATTTAGAATCTGCTAAAAATAAAGCTGACTCTAAGGGTGATGCGAAGTTAAATTCGCCATGACAAGAAAAATGACCGCAGTGAATAGACTCCAATTGCTGATAATTTTTGACTGCTTCTGTAGTAGCTGCTTCTTGAGCTAAAACGTCTGCATCTTTGAAGAAAGAACTGATGATTTCAACTTCTAAGTCAGCAAAAGCCAAGTCTTGCGTGGGGTTTTGGACAGCGAAGATTTTTTGTAAGTCTGGGAGTTGTCGATTTTGGACTATTTTTAGCAATTGACAGCTTGGAGCATATCTGACTCCACTTTTAAAGCAATCGAGCAAACAAGGATTTACAGGAGCTTCACTGTTGTTATCTAGTTGATTAAACTGTAACCAGGTTTCTTGGTTAATAGGTAAACTCTGAAGAGGAAACAAATGTAAGAAGCGGTGGGGAATTAAAATTATCTGCTGAATGTTTTTAGGAATAAGTGAGAGAAGTTCGTCAAGATGCAATATTTCTTGAGAAAGTTTTTGTAGGTAGGAGGAGAGTTTTATATTCCACTGCTTTTTGTCTTGTTGGTAGGTTTTTAGGTATTCATCTAGCCAATTTTGTAGTTCTTTGAGGTCTTTTTGTGAAGATTGCCAATGGATTATATTTTGTGAATCAGGAGTGATGACAAAAGATATCAATTTATCATGCACGATGTACCACATAATAATAGCGGTATGGGAATCTGGTAGAGATTTTTTAATATATTGGTATTGGATAGATTCTACTTTTTGAGTAAATTTAAAACTAGTATCTTTTTGATTGATTTCGTCTATTAGTTGATTTTTCTGCTGTTGTAATTCATTTAATTCAAGGGATATAGTCTTGATTTCCGAGGCATATTTTTCTGAGGTATCTTGATTTCTAGCCAATATTTCTAATTGACGTTGTTTGGTTGAAATAGTTTGTCGTAATTCGTCTAACTGTTGACAATGAATTTGGTAAATCGAAGGCTGGGAGTAAAAAGCTTGTTTGGGATAGAAGTTTTTATTAACCAGTGTTTCAACAAGATTGCGAGCTTTGTTGCGTTCTATATATTCTATAGCTTGTTCGTAGTTGCCCATTTGGATACAAATTTCCACCATATGTTGGTAGACATGAAACCATTCTCCAGCAAGCTTTTTCTTATCTTCTTCCATATCAGAACTAGAAACTATCTCGCCCCTCAAGGATTCTAATGTCTCAATTGCGGCTGCAAAAGCGTGATAAGCTTTATCAAGCTGCTGATTATATCGATAAGATATACCAATACCAATTTGAATTTTTAAATAGTTTTGAGGGAAAGTTTTACTAGTAAATACCTTTAATGCATTTGTATAGTATTCGATTGAAGCTTTTAAGTTTTCTTTGCTGTTACCTTGCCTGCGATGAGCGTAAATACCACCCAAGTTTTTTTGAATAGAAGCCCAATGTTCTGGTTTTTCTTGAAAAGTGTAGAATTTTAAAGCATCATTAAAACACTTAATTGCCTCTGACAAATTATCTTCATTCTGCCCTTGAATATAGTCAGAATAATAAGTAACACCCAGATTATTTTTGATTTTTGCCCAATATTCATTCTGGTTTTGGGAGGGGTGTATTTTTAAAACAGCTTTGTAACAATCAATAGATGCTTGCAATTTATTTTGGTCGCGATAAGCAGCAGCTAAACTATTCATAATAGCTGCCCACTTATGGGGGTATGTTTGACGAGTTAAAACCTTTAAAGCAGCCTTATAAAAGCCGATAGCAACAGCTATATTATCTTCTTTTTTACCGCGTATTCGCGAGCGGTAGGCATTACCAAGATTAAATTGTAATTCAGCTTGTTCTTGTTGAGAGAATTGATGGCGAATGTATACCTGCAATGCTTCTGAATAACAGCTAATTGACTTTTCAATATTTTGGGATATTTCTCCCCGGATGCTTTCAAGATAAGCATTACCTAGATGATGTTTGGTTTGCGCCCATTCTTGTGGAAATTTTTGAGGAGTATATATATTCAATGCTTCTTCAAAACACGGAATTGCATCCGCAACTGTCTTACCAGGAATTATTCCCTGACAAGAGTAAAGACCCATCATCACCAAACGTTCTGCTTTTCTGAGGGGAGTATTTTTAGTTCTCGGTAAGATTTGCTGTTGGATAAGCTTGATTAAAAATTCAGCTTGTTCTCGATTTCCCTCCTGTAGCAAATCTTTTACCACCAACTCCATAACATCGATTAAGTTACGATTGACTAATTCCGAATTGTCATCTAGGATTTGGTTGACTTCTTGGGAAGTAGAACAATTGAGCAACTTCTGAATTAGACTTGGATAATTGTTACAGTGATTTTCATTCATTTTACGTGATTATCAGTATTATTTTCTGCGAAAATTAATCGTGCTGAACAGGTAATGTCGGTTATTTAAACCCACATTTACTCCCGTTCTGCTCTAAGATTTCCTATAGAATTTATCCCTTTCTCTCTTTTTCTCTCCCTCAATCCTAAAACTTGCCAAAGTCATAGATTGCATGTATATCGTTCGTATAGTTAGGGTTTGCTAAGTAACTGTAAGGGACGTAGCAGTATCCATTATTACCCCAGCTTTGTCCCCAAGAATTGCGGACGATAAATACTTGATATTGCTCAAAGTAACCCACGCATAGCATCGCGTGACCGCTTAACTGTAGACGAGGATTCGGCATAGCAACCCGACCAGATTTATCTACTTGGTGAAAAGACTTGGGTATCTTCAGCCCAAAGACAAAGGGATAGCGTCGTGCTAAACAAGATTTCAGTGTATTGAGGTTTACAGAAAGTTTTTGTGAGCTTTTGAGTCGATAGTTGCGTGCCTCAGTGTAAGCTTGCCGTGAGGGTGCAGCATTAAGGTGTTGAGAAGTGTAAGGCCAAGTTCGCTCAGTACAGATACCATGCTCTTTAGCCATTTGAATAGCTGTAGATATAGAACTGGCTGTTTGGCGACCATCACGCCAGCGTGCAAGGTAGTATAAAAATAAGCGGCTGAAGTCTATATGTCTACGAAATTTTAGGTATGATAGGTACTCATAGGCTCCAACGATAGCATTAGTGGTACAACTGCTAACTTGTCCTTGATGTTCTATAGGAGACATCCAATTGCGTAGGTCAATACTGTTATTTGCCATATAATCTTCTTGTTTTAGTTGATATAAACATAAGTTGAGTATTTAAATCTGCGTTGCTCCCAGCTTGTGTTGTCGAGTTGTAAGGTAGAAAGAAGGGAGATAGCGATTGCAGTTCTATGTAACTCATCTATCGCCAGGTTTGAGTGTGATTGCTTCCCTCAGCAGGGTGATTGCTGATACCTCACAGGAAGGAGTAAGTGTTGTACTCCTTCAAAAAATCTCAACGTTTAATCTCGTAAGGTTTTGGTTTCAAAAAGTGGTTAATTGAGTTCTCAAGAAAAGCAGAGAGCAGAAAGCTAAAAGCACCCATATATTCTGCTCTCTACCTAGAATCCAGTAAGGGGAGTAAGGATTTAAACACCCATGCCGACATCGGTTCTACTTGCGGCTCTTGAAGTATTCGCCAACTACGTAGCAACCACCAACAATGCCTATAGCCCCTATTGCATAGGGTAAAGCAGCTGTGGTAGCGGCTACCGTTGCAGTACCAGTAACAGCATTCCAAGATACTGCTAGTACGGCAGTTGTTGGAATAGCTAGGTTGTTTACTACATTTGCGATTTTGTCTTCAGATGACATAGACTTTCCTCTATCTGTCGTGTTTAGAGAAATTCCTTCAGGGATTTCTTCTACTTATAATTAGTTAAATCTCAGTCATTTTTCTGCAATTTTTTTTTGCAACACTCCTCAAAAGTAAAAGGAGCGGATATAAACCGCTAGCTAGTAGTTCACCAAACAAACTTTGCGGGGTGTATTATGCAAGCTAAAATTGTTTTCTCCCCCTGCTTCCTCTGCTTTCCCTGCTCCCCCTCCCTGCCCTCACCCGGCAATTTTGGCTTGTGAGAGTACTAGGCTCAACGCCGCTCTCAATTGGGACGTTAGGGGTTCGCCGGACTGCACGCTTGTTCAGGAACAAGCGTGCAGATGTGACGGCAGTTTATCCAGTAATATTTACTAGAATTATTTGGTTCTTTCTAAGGAATTTGTATTGCAAGTGGTAGCGTCTTCTGTTGACTTCGATAGTAACATGAGGATTGGGGTCTGCACCACGTCCGTTTCCTCCGAACCCACCAGAATGACCGCCAGCAGCGATGGCAAATTGTTTTCCAGCGTTGATTTGTTGGATTAGGTCTTTAGCCTTATCTCTGAGATTTCTATTGCTGCTTTTGCTAGCATCACTTAACAATGTTTTGACTTGTTTTTTGGTGACGTTGAACGCTAACCCAGAGAAGTTTGCTTTTTTCGTCATATTGTCTCCTTTAGTTTTAGTTAATTGAATTCTTTCAATTCGGTGTATCTACTATTAGTCCGCAACAAGAAAAATTTCCGTTTGAACAAATTTCTACTTTTAGAAAAGGGGAGCAACAATAAAGAGTGAGGGAGTGAGAGAGTGAGGGAGAGGTAATTGAATGGGGTTTTGACCCCAACCAATTACTAGCACTCCAACTGACGATGGGATTTTACACCCAAAAGTCTTGATAAAAATGGAAAGGTTTTCTCAAATCTCTACTTTTATGTATGATTGAAAAGGCTGCACTATACGAACTTTTTCAATTCCCTTGATGCTCCCCTACTGCTTACATTTGACCTTTTACTTTAGCCAAAACGTCTTGAGTAAATTGCATCACTTTATCTCGAAAAATAACTAGTAAAGCACCTAGCATTAAACCAGCAATGAATGTCACCATTGTCAACATAATTTTTTCTCTCCGTTGGATTCGATGTTTTCTACTTTTAATTAGTCAGGTAAGAGGGGTTTTTCTGCCTTCACTAAGATATGAAGGCATATGCAGCTAAATACTTTGAGAACCTGTTGGAGGACTAGATTGCCCACTCCGAAATGTGCCTACTTCAACTCTATTTCGTGAAACTTCATTAGTTTGTGCAAAGTGACTTATAGCATCTCTAGTAAACCTAGGACCATCAGAGTGGTTATGTTGTCGATATCTGCGATGATAATTTTGTGAGACTCTACCATACCTGAAAGTTTGTACGTAATATGGCATAAATTTCTCCTTACAGAATATACTTTGGAATGAAGGTAAGCTCGCGTATGTTTGCTTCTCTCTACTACAATTAGTCAAATCTCCAACATTTTTCTGCATTACAGACAGAAGTTAAGTTATGTTTTTATAAAAACAAGAAAGCTTTGTCATTACCGAAATTCCCGATTGTTTTTCTATCCACCTTCCTACTTCCCTTAATCGTGAATAAAATTCATCATTTCCTTGTTGAGTTTTTTTTCGGAATTTCTGACTAATTATTTTTAGAGAACAAGGCAATGCAATTAATGCTGGCTTAATGTCTTCTAAAATTAGTTAGTCAACCAGACACAACTTTTCTGGATTCACAAATGATTTTTTTTAGAAAAATAATCTTACACAGGAGAAATAACAATGTTGGAAACAAATTCCGAACAATTCAAGAAAACATCATTTACAATCCCCCTCGGTACTAAAGCACACGAACTTGCTCGTAAATGTAGCCAAGCTGTCTGCAATACTGATAAAGATAGGAACAAAGTAGAGCGAGTATATCTCAACAGCTTGGCTGTGTATGCGGTTGATTTTTACTTAAATTTTCTGGGATTTGAAACTGAATTAGAAGAGAGCAACAGTCAAGATAAATTGATGCTGCAATTCTTAATCGAAGCGGATTTACCAGTGAAGAATATCGGTAGATTTGAATGTATTCCTGTAGAAGAAAATACCGAATATTACGAGATTTCACCAGAAGTAAGCTGCGATAGAATTGGGTATATTATTGTTAAATTGAATGCATCGCAAAGGGAAGCAGTAATTTTGGGGTTTACTAAAACATATAAACCATCAGTTCATTTGAATCAATTACACTCAGTGGACGATTTAATTGATTATTTAAGCGATAAGGAAGAAGAATTTGCAGCAAAAAATGTTCCTTAGTGCTGGAACATTTTTTTCTGCTGCTTTACTACGGCGACAGACAAAGTTTATAATCTGGATGAGTAATACTTTATCAATTTACCTCCCGTGCTGGCTGTGGGATGCTTGCTGTATAAGGGTTTTTACCCGTGCTAACTGACCGTGCATTGGTGGTGCTATTACCAATAATGCCCGTGTTTTCTCAACAATTCCGATATTATTCTCAACAACCCCCATCCGAATATTTTTTGCTCCTTAGTTTACCTCCCGTGCTGGCTGTGGGATGCTTGCTGTATAAGGGTTTTTACCCGTGCTAACTGACCGTGCGGTGGTTGTGCTATTCTCAATAATGCCCGTGTTTTTCTCAACAGTTAAGCCATTTTGATTTTGCTCCGCTTCGTTGCGCTCATGTGTAGAAATACCTTTTAAAGCT
This sequence comes from Cyanobacteria bacterium P01_C01_bin.38, assembly GCA_039026655.1. Lineage (GTDB taxonomy): Bacteria > Cyanobacteriota > Cyanobacteriia > Cyanobacteriales > Nostocaceae > Rivularia. Next base: position 14,962 of record JBCCLY010000001.1, read on the forward strand.
GGAATTGGGCGTTTTCTCCCGTGAATTGGGTGGGGTACTGTAGTTCTTTTAGCATCGGGGAATACTTCCAGAAATCTAGGGATTACTTGGTTAATAGCTTTGACATTTTTATCAGAAGCTGAGGTTTGGTCAAACCATACTCTCTTGTTGTTATCATCAATCACCAGGTATCCGTTGGTTTTATACCAGTCTTCCAACAGTTTAAATATTTTGCTAGCAGAAACAACCTCCGATTCATCAGATACAATTCCAAAATCGGAACAGAATTGGAATAAGTGGTTATTTGCTTGCTGGATATTTTTGAAAGCTGTTTCCGTACAGCTATAATCAATGCCCCTATCGCATAAGTCAGTTAAAGAAGAGAGCATTTTATTTAGAAATGCTGGTGCGACATCGTTTGCGATAAAGTCTTTGTCATATACAAAACGCGAATCTGCTAGTAATTCATTGGGATTGTTGGGATTGGGAGATGTTTTAAAGACTTTGCGAAACTGTACAATGGCAATACGGTCAATAATTGCCTGTAATTTTCTCTCTAAGTTTGGTGAAGAGTTGATATTAAAGAAACCAGTCGCTGTTGGGGTGAATTCAATATGGTCTTTTCCTTTCCTTTCTGAGTGTAATTTGTCTCCCGTAGCGAAAACCTTTAAGGACTGGATTGTATCAATTTTATCGACTTGAGGGTTTTCTGAAGCCCAATTAATCCGGCTTCCCTTCAGTGCAGATAAGTTAAATTTGCGACCTTTATCGTAAGCTGCAAAATCTCTGAGAGAGCAAGATGTCATTCCTGTATCACCGAAGATAGTTGATACAACTCTTCTTAACGCATCTTTACCATTACTACCGGAACCGCACAGCAGTAATAATTTAACTTCTCGTCCTCTTAATTTCCTGACTTTGGGTAAGTCAATTGATGCTGCGACATTGCGTAGAAAGACTTCCCGCTCTGGTTCATCTAAACATTTTAAAAGGCGATCGCACTCTTTGGGGTCGGCATTTTTATCGTAAGCAACTAATGGGGGGTAAGTGTAGTAGTATTTGGTTGGGTCATGTTTGATGAGTTGGGGTAAAGGGATATTGCCTTCCCAATTAATTATTAGTATCCCGTTAGTGCAGTTAATTCCCGGTGGATTGATTTTATCTGCGGACACTGTAACTAAGTTTTTCTGAAGCTTGAGTATTTCCTCAACAGTACGAGTACTAGCATAGGGATATTTTAGTTCGCCGTTTTTGAACTCTGGGGGATATCTCCAGCAGTATTGTTGGATTTTACCTATCAAATGCTCGTCTGGAACCTTTTTGTAATATTTATCTTTTTCTTGCCATTCGTACAAGTTGTCATCAATACAAATCCAATGGTTGTTACCGAAGAAATGTTTGATTGCAATATGATAAAAACTTCCTTCTTGTTGTTGCATTTTTAACTTGGGTTTTATTGGCAAATCTTGTGAGTCTTCAGAAGAATAAATTGGAAGTAAAATTGGATGCATAGCTTATATTTTCCAAAGATAATTGATGCCAAAATTTGTTATTTGTAGGGATGAATAGTGGTGCGTCTGTATTTGAGTAACTGTTTATTAAGACGCACTCAATATTCTATTAACGTAGCGAGAACTTAAGTATTGAAAAGGCTTCAAAAAACTCAACTATCTTCATCGTTTAACTGATAACTGATAACGCCAAATGACCGTTTAAGAGTAAATTCTAGCCAAGCTGTATGCAATCCTGACAAGGATGCGGGTAAAGTAAAGCGAGTATATTTCAATAGCTTGGCATTGATTATTCAAGTGCAAGGAATCAAAAAAGACAACGAATATCAACAGTTAGAATAGGAACATTACGCCTATTACTGTAGACCAAACTCATTCTCTTTAAAATAATCCCGGATTTTTTGATTTTTTAAGCAACGGGTGTAAAAACTATTTACACTACCCATTGCGACTTGAAGTTTGTTAGCTATCTCTTTCCATTTACAATCATCCAATAACAGCAACAAAATCTGTTGCAAAGAGACATCACAGTTTTTCATTTTGGTCTTTTTGAGAATTCCTTCTGGGTCTTCTTTAATAAACTCACGAAACAAGCAGTCGGATGGTGCTGGAGCTGGTAAACAATCACCCAAAGTAGTTGTAGACTCAGAATTTAGGGGAGCATCCAAACTTACTGCTTGTACTTTGCTCCGATATCTTTTATTACGTTCTGTCAGATAAATACTTTTAACTTTGTAGTTAATCCAAACCATTACCGGAACGTGTACAAATAAAATACCAGCCATACAGTCTAAATCACAAAGAAAAGCCCAAAACCTAATTTGTACATTATTAAATCGCAAGGGATTATATTCATCAGTACGATTTAAAGTTTCTCCCAGCGCGAAAAGTCTTAATTCATCAATATCTTCATCAGATAAATCTACAGCTATTCCATGCTTGATGTTGAGTTGCTTCAGCTTCGGAATACCGATTAAGTGCGATTTTTGAATTTCGTGAACAAGTTTATTTTTTAATTTCCGTGCTTCCCTACTTTCAGGTGGGAGTTCTTTAATCTGCTGAATCAACTGTTCCAATTTAATCTGCTGAATCAACTGTTCCAAGTTTAAATCTTTCACAATTTTGATAGAAGACTTATTTTACACAAATTTTAAAAAATCCGAGACTTCTATCGCTACAAATCATTTGCATTCAATCAAAAAAAACTTTTTTCGTAGTGCTTAAAACTCTTTTCCTACAAGCAGTTTCGGCGACGATTTATAAGCCAAAAAAATTAGGAAATAATGCCAATAATTGGTGTTTTAAAGGTAAAATCTGACTGCAAATCATTTGTATTCGTTCCAAATCTGAGTTTTGGAAGTTCTCAGCAGTGCTTGAAAGTCTTTCTCTGCAAGCTTTTCGGTAATGTCTCACGAGTAAAATACTAATGATTAGTATTTTGAGGTAAAATCTGATTGCAGATAGTGTGCATTCGTAAGAGTTAGAGGGAATTCTTGTAGATGATTGATGAGTTCAACAGTAAAAAGTGTTTTTTGAAAGAGGATGGTAAAGAAGAAGTAAAAAGCAAGTTAGAAGCATTATCTAAAGAAATAGATGAGCAAGGCAATGAAAATGATTTCATAAAATATCGTGAACAATCCAAAAAAATATTAAAAACTCAAACTAAATTCAAAAGTTTTTTTAAAAAAAATAATTATTTTTGGGCGGAAATAGTTAGGTATTTAAATTTTAAAAAACGAGATTTTAAATGGACTCCTGATAAAATTAAAAAAATTTTAGAGCCTAAGAATGATGAATATGTAGTTGAAAATGCAATTAAAAATTTATTTATTTGTTTAGATTTAACGGCTGAAAGATTCAAACATTATAATAGTAAACCATTAAAAACAAATAATACATTGAAAGATGGTAAGATTCAATATAAAAAAGAAAATACCGACCCAGAAAAGCGAATACAAAAAGCAGCAGATTTCTTACGTTCATTTGACTGTGTACAACAGGAGAGTATTAGTAAACCAAAGATTGTCAGAGATAAAATGGGAATTTTTCCGACTGAGGTGAAAGAAAAAGAATTAGAGCCTTGGTTTAGATGGCGTTTAACAAAATGTATGGGAGACTTTGAGAAAATAAAAAAAATTACAATTAATATTGATTATTCCGTTAGATATGATTTTAATCAGTTTTGGCACAAATTCGGAGATTATATAGGAGAAAGAAATAACCTAAATAGTGACAAAGTGATTAACGGATTAGTTAATCTTTGTAAAGAACAGCCTGTAATAGTTATTATTAATAATGTGAAAAATTTTTATTTTAATAAAGAGGATTCATCTTCTTATGGGAACATGATGTTTGAGTTTTTTCAGCATCTATTCAAGTTATTTAAAAGCAATGAAAACAAGAGTTATAAGTCATATCTAGTTATTTTCTTAACAGAGGGTAAAAAGAAGTCTCAAGATACAAATCAAGAATACTTGACTCAAATTAATCATTACTCCCCTAAGAAAGATATTATTCAATTGGAATTCATCGATTTTTTTAAAGAAGACATAGAAAGTTGGTTAGTTGAGAATGAGCATAAACTTGAAGAAGATTTTGGCACGAACATAAAACCTGAAATGATGGAGTATTTATTGGAACAGGATTCTATAACATTGCTGTATGAAGTTTGTCAGCAAGTATTTAAATTAAAAAATGGCATTTTCGACGTTGAACACCACTGGAAAAATATCGCATGACAAACAACAAAAAAGAACCACCATCAACCCCAAATTACGAATACACAGGAAATTACCAACCTCCGAAGGAGATAGAAAACAAAAATGAAGATTACAAAAAAAAGCTAAAAATTTATTGTCCCTATCCCTACTTACCCAGCAACGATTTAAAAGAAGCAGTAAATTTAGCAATTAAGTTAGAACGTCCTTTACTTTTAGAAGGAGAACCCGGTTGCGGTAAAACCCGTTTAGCTGGAGCGTTAGCTTATGAATTTACTAAAAAAAATCAAGAGTTTCTCCAAGGTTTAGAAAATCCAAAACAGGAAACTGAAATTCAGGAAACTGGAAGTCAGGAAACTGAAATTCAGGAAACTGAAAGTAAGAAAACTAGAAACCAGAAAAATCAAAATCAAGAAACTACAAACCAGGAAGATGACGACAATATCAAACAGTGGTGGGATTATTATATCTGGAATATAAAGTCTACAACCCGCGCTCGTGATGGACTTTATAGATATGATGCTGTTACGAGATTGCGGGATGCTCAATTAATGGGAACTAACCCAGATAAATTGCAAGAATTTATCGGGGAAGAAGAAACTGAAAAGTTAAAAGAAAGGTTGAAGGATAAAAAAAATTATCTGGAATTTGGAGCATTAGGTAAAGCATTAGGTAAAGCATTAGGTGGAGATAAAAAAGTATTAGGTAAAGACAATATTGAACATGATTATCGTCCGGTTTTATTGATTGATGAAATTGATAAAGCGGATAGTGATTTTGCTAATGATTTACTGCTGGAGTTAGAAGAATTACGTTTTGAAATTCCAGAAATAGCAGATAAAGAGAATAGACATGAAATTCCCACTCCCAAGCATAAACCGATTATTTTTATAACTAGTAACCGCGAAAAACCTTTACCGGAACCTTTCTTACGTCGCTGTATTTACTTTTATGTTGCTTTTCCTAATCAAGAGCAACTAGAAAATATAATTAATAAGCGATTTGATACGCTCAAAAAGAATAAAAAAATACTTGTCGAAGACGCTATAGAAATTTTTTATAAAATCCGCAACTTGCTTGAAAAAAATCCCGGAAGTAAGCCTCCAGGAACTAGTGAATTTATTGATTTTATCAAAGCTATTTTAGATGGGAAAGATAAATCAAAGGATTTAACTAAAAGGGAATTAGATAAGAAAAAAGAAGATTTAAACAATTTATTTGATAAAACGCCATTACTGGGGATACTTCTTAAATCAAAGACAGATTACGATTTGATAGTAGATAAACTGAAAAATAAAGAAAATGAAGATAACCAATAATGACTAAATTAATCTTGATTCTAAAGTTTATTACCTCGTTATTAATTAAGGCAGAGCCTTTAACACTGTATTCCTTGCCAGAGACAAGGAACAAGTTATTTGTACATCTTTTACCTCGTTCCTTCGTTCCCAGTCTCTGGCTGGGATTACCTCGTTCCCAGTCTCTGGCTGGGATTACCTCGTTCCCAGTCTCTGGCTGGGATTACCTCGTTCCCAGTCTCTGGCTGGGATTACCTCGTTCCCAGTCTCTGGCTGGGAACGCAATTCAAGAGGCTCTGCCTCGTGATTAAGGAACAAGTAATAACATAATTTTTTATGAATAACAATCAAGATATTTCAATATTATTTGATGATTCATCCCCACACTTATTAGAAACTGGAATTTCTCAAACTCTAGAACAATATGATTCTTTATTATTAAAATTATTCCAACACTTACGAACAGCAGGAATGGTTTTAACTCTGGAACAATATGAGTTATCACAAAAAGCAGTTGCAAACGGTTTTGGCTTAGGAGGATGGAATGATTTAAAACGGTTGTGCTGCTTACTGTGGGTTAAACCTTCCCTCAATTATGATATTGATGTTTTTGATAAAGCTTTTGACGAATTTCGTCACGAATATCATATCAATACAACTGTAAGAGCTTCTAAAAATATATCATCTACCCCAGAAACTACTACTCAAGAAACCCAAACAGAAGAAAAACCAATATCAAATCTTCCCCAATCTGTTCCACGCAGAAATTTTGATAACCCACCACCTCCACAACCGGATGAAGTAGCAACAGCAATCAAAGGTTCATCAACCTCCCCAAATTTCCATGATGATAATAAAAACGATTCGGATAATAAGCAGTTAAAAGTTGTCCTCAATCCAAAGGATTTCCCCATACAATTACAAGATGTCCAAAGAATTTGGCGTTTATTAAAAAAACCAGTACGGATTGGTTGGGATGATGAATTGGATGTGGAAGCGACTATTGAGCGGATTGAGCGGGAAGGTATGTTAGCTGATGTGGTAATGCGTCCTAGAATGAGTAGAAAAGCGGAACTATTGCTGTTAATTGATGATAATTCAGTGATGGTACCATTTTTTGCTGCATTTGAGCCTTGGATTCAAGCAATTAAAGAAAATCGCATCACTCCCGCTAAGATATATCGTTTTACCAGCTATCCCGACGATTATCTTTATGAATGGGAACGTCCAACGAGCGCTCACCACTTAAATGAAATAATACCAAAACTACACCGCAACCGTACTATTACCCTAATTATCAGCGATGCTGGAGCAGCAACAATCACCTACAACCCAGAGCGAATAGAAGGAATATTCGAGTTATTAAAAGCATTATCTCCCAGTATTCGTCAACTAATTTGGCTGAATCCTTTACCTAAAGAGCGATGGGAATATACTTCGGCTTGGGGAATTCATGGGATACTTGATGGTGAGATGTTACGATATGAGGCTGCCAGTCTACAAAACAAAGCACAAGAAAATCTAAGAGGGGAGATTCAAATATGTCCAATTCATCCCCACCAGTAACAAAATCCAATCCAAGTAAACCAAAAGATGATTTAACAACTCGTCGAATTCGAGTCTTTACACAACGCTACGGAGAAAAAGCGCTCGAATTAGCCATTCATGCTGCTTTCCCTTTGACTATCACTTCCGATTTACTTTACTGTCTGCGGGAAACTTTTGTTAAGGATTGTCCCTGGTATGCTGTGGGAGATATTGCAGCATCGGGGTTATGTAAAACCATAGGCTATGACTTGTATGAAATGGAAGATGAAACAAAACATGGCTTACTGGATTTATTGCTAAAAGATAAAAAAATTGTCAAACAGCGACTCCGGGAACTGATAGAAGATGCTGAAGATGAAACAATAAATGACTTAATTAAAAGATTACATAAAAATAAAAATTCTAAAAATTCCCGATTCCGAGAACTTTCTGATTTTATGGCTAAATATATTCTCAATCGCTTCAAGGAGGAGAAAAATAGCTACAGGAAAGAGTGGATTCCTTTATCATATTTGATGGCATCTAGTCAAGATGAAAATACTGAAAATGCTGTTGACGCTATCAAAAAACAACTAAAACAATTACTAGAATCCCTACCAGAATACAACGAAGAACGCATCAAGTGGGAAGAATTAAAAAACAAATATGTTGATGCGCTTCAGGAAGAAGGTTTAACACCTTTATTAGAAAAACCGTCGCAAGATGATAATTCAGAATCCGAGCTAACCGACTCCGAGCTAACTGAGGAAGAAAAGCAAATTGCAGCATCCACGGGAGTTAAACTCAAACCCTTTGAATATGAAGTTACAGTTATTAGCCCCAGCTTTGAATTTGAAACCGTAACCGTTAATAACCGTGGAGAAACAATCAACACCGAACAACACCGAGCTATTTATTATGTAGAGTACTTGGGAGAAAAAGTAGGGGAACCAGCAGAATTAAAACTGGAAATGGTAGCGATTCCCGGAGGAACCTTTGAAATGGGTTCTCCAGAAGATGAACCAAAACGTCGTAACGATGAAAGTCCCCAGCACACCGTTACCGTGCAGCCTTTCTTTATGAGTAAATATCTCGTAACTCAAGCACAGTGGCGGTTTGTAGCGCAGTTACCCCAAGTAGAAAGAGAATTAGAATCAGAACCATCTGAATTCAAAGGTGATGATTTACCAGTTGAGTTAGTCTCTTGGTACGATGCGGTTGAATTTTGTGCCAGATTATCAAACCACACCGGAAGACGATACAGTTTACCAACAGAAGCCGAATGGGAATACGCTTGTCGTGCTGTTACAACAACACCCCATTCCGGTTCTAATGTCGCTCCTGGGGGAACCCCCCATAACCGCGCTGACTCACCATTTCATTTCGGCGAGACTATCACTGGTGATTTAGCTAATTATAATGCTTCAAAAACCTTTGCAAACGAGGCCAAGGGAGAATACCGGGAGAAAACCACCCCAGTAGGACAATTCCCCCCTAATACCTTTGGATTATATGATATGCACGGGAATGTTGATGAATGGTGTCTTGATGACTATCACGATAACTATGAAGATGCTCCAACGGACGGCAGTGCTTGGTTTGATGAAGAGAATAATAATCTTTCTCAAAAACAAGGAAGAACCGTGCTGCGGGGCGGTTCCTGGTACCTCAATCCTAATTACTGCCGTTCCGCGTCTCGCGACCTCAACTACGATTCGCGCGATAACTACAACTTCAATATTGGTTTTCGTGTGGTGTGTGCGGTCGGGAGGACTTAATAGCCCTTTACTTTTTAGCACTTTTGTGCTTTGCTCTTTTTATTTTTTCTCTTTTTTGTCGCCTGTGGCGACTCGAATTTTTTTTCGTTTTTTGTGTCCTTCCTTCCAGCCCTCGTTCCCATGCTCCGCGTGGGAATGCGTCTCCAGAGGCTCCAGCCTCCAGTCATCTATTGCCCTCGTTCCCATGCTCCGGTTGGGTATGTAATGCGTGAGACTCCAGCCTCAGTAAAATTAAGGCAGAGCCTTCCGGAACTGCATTACCAGCTTTGACCTGGTAACGAGAAAACGAGAAAAAACTGATAACTGGTAACTGATAACTGATAACTGATAACTGATAACTGAAATGACGCAATTAATCACCGAACGCTATCAACGCAAAGGGCTGCATTTCATCGAAGAATTAGGTAATGGAGTCAAACTAGAAATGGTACTTATCAAAGGTGGTACATTCCTAATGGGTACTCCCGACGAAGAAATAGAGCGGCTGGTTAAAAAATTTGAAAAAGATTATTTCCGACGGGAAGCACCCCAACATCAAGTCACGGTACCAAACTTCTTCATGGGGAGATACCAAGTAACCCAAGAGCAGTGGAGAGATGTAGCTGCATTACCTCAAGTAGAAAGAGAATTACGACCAGATCCATCTCGTTACAAAGGTGATGATTTACCTGTTGAGTGCGTCTCTTGGTACGATGCGGTTGAATTTTGTGCCAGATTATCAAACCATACCGGAAGACGATACAGCTTACCAGCAGAAGCCGAATGGGAATACGCTTGTCGTGCTGGAACAACCACACCGTTTCATTTTGGCGAGAGTATAAGTAGTGATTTAGCTAATTATCGTGCTTCCTATTCCTTTGCCAACGAACCCGAGGGGGAATACAGGGAGAAAACAACCCCAGTGGGACAATTCCCTCCTAATGCCTTTGGATTATATGATATGCACGGGAATGTTTGGGAATGGTGTCTGGATGATTATCACGAAAACTATGAAGATGCTCCAACGGATGGCAGTGCTTGGTTTGATGAAGAGAATGATAATCTTTCTCAAAAACAAAGAAATACCTTGCTGCGGGGCGGTTCCTGGTACGTCTATCCTCATGACTGCCGTTCCGCGTCTCGCTACTACCACGACGGTTCGCGCGTTGACTACGACGACGTTATTGGTTTTCGTGTGGTGTGTGCGGTCGGGAGGACTTAATAGCCCTTTACTTTTTAGCACTTTTGTGATTTGCTCTTTTTCTTTTTTTCTCTTTTTTGTCGCCTGTGGCGACTCGAATTTTTTTCGTTTTTTGTGTCTTTCTTTCCAGCCCTCGTTCCCATGCTCTGCACTCCTCGTTCCCATGCTCCGCACTCCTCGTTCCCATGCTCCGCGTGGGAACGCATTTCCAGAGGCTCCAGCCTTCAGTCATCTATTGCCTTCGTTCCCATGCTCCGCACTCCTCGTTCCCATGCTCCGCGTGGGAATGCGTCTCCAGAGACTCCAGCCTCCAGTCATCTACGGGAGGCAGAGCCTCATGAATAGCGTTCCCAGGCTGGAGCCTGGGAACGAGAAGTCAAGCGAGAAAAGAAGCCTGGGAACGAGAGGCGACGAGAAGCGAAAAACGAGAAACGAGCCTGGGAACGAGAAATACGAGAACGCAGGAAACCTGGAAACGGGGGTTTTAGGCTAAAATATAAAGATTTATAAATAAAAATTAATTAAATAATGAAAGAATTATCTGTTATCCAAAAGACTTATGATTGTATAAAATGGTATATTCCAATAATTGAGCGTTTACCTAAAATTCATAAGTTTACTTTAGGAGACAGAATTGTAAATGGTTTATACGATTTATTGGAAGGATTGATTAAAGCAAAATTTGCCAAAAATAAACTTTCTCAATTAGAACCTTTAAATACTCAATTAGACATTTTGCGATACCAGACGCGGATGCTGCTTGATTTTGAGTTTATCTCCGCACAAAGATACGAATACGCGATTAAATTAATAGATGAGATTGGTACGGAGTTGGGTGGCTGGATTAAAAAACAAAGGAATAAAGAAAAATAATTTTATTGCAACTGATAAACTGCAAATCTCATGAAGCGTTACGGCAATCTTTACCCGAAAATTATTGAATTAGAAAATCTACTTTTATCAGCCCGTAAGGCACAAAAAGGTAAAAGATTCCGGTACAATGTTTTAGATTTTAACTACCATCTAGAATCAGTATTAATTAAATTACAAAAAGAACTATCAAATAAAAGTTATCAGCCAGGAAATTATCGTACATTTCGTCTCACCAATCCCAAAAGTCGCCTTATCTCAGCCGCACCATATCGAGATAGAGTAGTTCACCACGCACTTTGTAACGTTATTGCACCGATTTTTGAGAAAACATTTATTTATCACTCCTACGCTAACCGAGTTGGTTTTGGAACCCATCGCGCTTTGAAGAAATTTACTCATTTTGCTCGCAACAGTCGCTACGTACTGCAATGCGATATCAAAAAATATTTTCCTAGTATCGACCACATTATATTAAAACAATTAATCCGCCGTAAAATTAAATGCCGTGATACCCTGTGGTTAATTGATGCAATTATCGATAATAGTAACGAACAAGAAGCGGTAATTGATTATTTCTCTGGAGATGATTTACTAACTCCAGTCAGCCGGAGACGAGGTTTACCGATTGGGAATTTAACCAGTCAATTTTTTGCGAATATCTATTTAAATAGTTTTGACCATTTTGTAAAAGAACAACTTAAAGTGCGTAAATATGTCCGTTACGTCGATGATTTTGCCTTGTTTGACGATGACTGGCAAATTTTAGCAAATGCGCGATTAGCAATAGAAGAATATTTAGCGCAATTGAGACTGCAAATTCATCCAATTAAAAGCCAATTATTTGAAACAAAAATTGGTGCGAGTTTCTTAGGATTTAGAATATTTCCTGATAGAATTCGAGTGAGAAATAACAACTTACATCGGGGAAGACGCAGACTGAGAAAGTTGCAATCTGACTATAATTGTGGTATAGTGAGCCGGGAAAAATTAAATCAATCGATACAAAGCTGGTTTGCTCACTTAGACCACGGAGATACTTGGCAGTTAAAACAACAGATATTTGCTTCACTCACTTGGTTGAGGGAGTAGAGAAGGGATAGGCGAACCCGACTGCGGGGCGGTTCCTGGAACAACAATCCTAATAACTGCCGTTCCGCGTCTCGCAACAACAACAACAATACGCGCGATAACAACAACAACAATATTGGTTTTCGTGTGGTGTGTGCGGTCGGGAGTACTCTTCACCCAAAGGGTTCGTCAGTTTGCTGGAGTCGGCTTCCGTTTCGGCAACAGAACTCATAGCGAGAATTGGCAGGTGGGAATCTGTCAAGAGTGCAATCGAAGAGTCCAGCCTGTTCCCGTGATATCGGTGACGGTATCCGAAAATCAAACTGAGTTGGGTAGCTTGGTAGGTAATTGCCGAAGAGTTATCCGCTTTAATAGGGTTGTATAATTACAGCATTGCTCCGAATCTGCTTTGCTTGAACAAAAAACTGTAGCACAGTCTAACTCTGGGTATTACTATCTCAGACACCAATTTTCCGCTTCTGTATATATGCTCTGGAGAAACGCAGAACGGGGGTAAACTATGGCTTTGGAGTCCAAATATCTCGCACCCAACACAAATGGTTAACCGACACCGCCAGAACTTTTCGTATAAATTTAGGAACTAAAAACCGTCAAGATATAAAGGACGCGAAGATATAATACCAAGGATGTATTTTCATAGATTATTTAAGATTGCTAATTAACGAGTAATATTGTTCTAAACTAAATTGTATAGCACATTACAATCAAAAAGAACAAGTGCCTCCGTGACCATAATAATCGCCATCTTCAACCAAGCAGGCGGGGTGATGAAAACCTCTCTCGCCATGAATCTTGGCTACCAACTACATCTCAAAAAACACAAAACGCTCCTCGTTGATATGGACCCGCAGGGAAGCTTAACAACCTTCATGGGTCTGGAACCCCACGAGTTAGAGCAAACCGTGGGCGATTCCATTTTCAACGAAGAAACGCCACCTGCAATTCACGACAACCTACACGGTATGGACTTGCTGCCAGCCAACATTACGCTGAGTGCCGTAGAACTGCAACTAGCTACCGTTATGGCACGAGAAACCCGACTTAAAATAGCTTTAGAACCAATTAAAAATCAATATCGCTTCATCATTATTGACTGTCCCCCATCATTAGGAATACTCAGCATTCTCAGCCTTACCGCTGCTACCCACGTACTAATTCCCATCCAAACTCACTTCAAAGCGTTCAAAGGTACGGAACTGTTACTAGACACCATCAAGCAAGTCAAAAAACACGTTAATCCCCAACTTACTATTGCAGGATTCGTTCCCACACTTTACAGCAACGCCAACCAAGATAAAGTTATTCTAGAAGCACTCAAAAACCAACTAGAACCGCTTGCTACCGTATACCCCCCAATTCCACGCGCTACAGCCTTTGCCGATGCAGCAATGAACCGCCAACCATTAGCCGCATACGCACCCAAACACCCAGCAGTAACAATTCTAAATAAAATTCAACAAGGAATGGAGAAACTCTAATGCCAGCTAGAAAAACAAGACAAGTCCCCCAAATGCGCGGCGTTCAAGACTTAATCAGCATGAATGCAGAGACAAGCCAAACTACAGCACCCATCAACAAAATTCAAATAAATGATAAGCAACCCCGCCGCTACTTTGACCCGGATAAAATGGTACAACTGGTACAGTCAGTCAAAGAACACGGCATCCTAGAACCATTATTAGTACGCCCCTTAAAGCAAAACAAATACGAACTCATCGCCGGAGAAAGAAGACTAAAAGCAGCCCAAGAAGCAGGACTTACAGAAGTACCAATCGTCAGCAAACAATTCGACGATAAACAAGCCCTGCAAGTAGCATTACTAGAAAACTTACAGCGAGAAGACCTCAATCCAGTAGAAGAAGTAGAAGCAATACTGGAACTATTAACAATAGTAATGGAAGTCACCCCAGCTTCTATTAAATCAATTCTCAACGAAGCTTCCAATGCTAAAAAACGCAAGTTAGAATTAGCGGAAAATGTTTCACGTCAGCTAGAACAAATCGAAACTATTTTAGCTGGTATTGGCAAGTTTAACGCAGAAAGCTTCCGCACGAGTCGCTTACCGCTGCTAAACTTACCCTCGGATGTGCTTGAGGTGCTGCGCCAAGGAAAAATAGAATATACCAAAGCGAGAGCGATTGCAAGAGTTAAAGACGAGCAGCAACGTTCTGACTTGTTAGATGAAGCAATTTCTCAAAGTTTATCACTTACTCAAATCAAAGAATTGATACTACAACTAGAGCAAAATCAAACCGATATTGAAGAAACACCCCAGCAACAACTAACCAGACGATACTCGGATGTTGGTAAGCGATTGAAGAGTACCAAAATATGGGACGACACCAGAAAGCGTAAGAAGTTGGAAAGATTGTTGGGTGATTTAGAAAAGTTACTTGCGGAAAGCGAGACGAAGCAAAATTAAACCGTTTCTTGAAATGTTCAATATGTTACGAATGCATCTGCTTGTTACGCTGTTCCAAGCCTTCAGAGGAATTATTTAATCAACCCAGAATTAAAATATTCCCTATTCATGCAAAAAACTTATATACCTCGTATATTCTGGGTACAGTAAGATGTACCTCTGTTCTTAACGCACTTTTATGACAATAAGCTGTATGTAAATAAAGCCACCTATAATGAACCTCAACACCCAAAAAGAAGACTTCAGTTACGCATATGTGTATGCAGTGACTGCGGCAGCAGGTTATTCCTTACAAGCAGCCACACGTAGGCTAGATGATAGCGGCATTGATGCCACCATTACCGTACCGGGAAAACTTAAATCCAAACGTTTACCACGGTTTGACGTACAAATTAAATCTACTTCTCAAAATGTTCTTAAAGAAGAATCGATAAAATATAGATTAAACGTTAAAAATTATGAAGAGTTGAGTTATGACGACCCCTATGTGCCGCAAATACTAATCGTGGTTATAGTTCCCTCTGATACAAACGAATGGCTGTTACAGTCAGAAGAATCCTTGTGTTTAAAACGTTGTGGTTACTGGTTATCGTTAAGAGGACAATCACCAGTTGTAAACCAAACAACTATCACCGTTGAAATCCCGCGTCAAAATCTTTTTAGTACTGATGCACTCAAAACAATAATGGAACGCATCGCAGCCGGAGAAACACCATGAAAGCCACTATTCAAGACGTAGATATTTTAAAAAACCTCTCTCCCCAACGATTAGAAACCTATTTAAAAGAACATGGCTGGGAGCTACAACAAAAAAACGGAGAGAAAGCCTTAATTTGGACATTAGCTGACGAATTTGAAATCTTACTTCCTTTGCAACCAGAAATTATCGACTTTCCTCGGCGGATGGGAGAAGTACTAGAAACACTTGCTTTATCAGAAAAGCGCTCGCAAATTGAGATTTTGAGCGAATTAATTACTAATTATCCCAACATAACCATTCAAGGAATTGTAATGCAAATTGCAAATCCCAACGCTGACAAACTAAGCGGAGAAATGACACTACTAGGCGTAGTTGTCGATAAACTGCGTCCAATTCATACGGAACTAACTAACCACGACTATATTTTAGCTATTAAAGCTTATCAAGAACGCTTACCAGTTACCTGTAAGGGCGACTTAATCAAAGAAAATAATACATTTATACTCAAAAATCCGTACTCATTCAGTATAGATAAAGATGGTAAGTTTAATTAAATTATTTAAAATTCACAGATAATTCCTGTATGAACGCAGAGCAAACAGTTTTAGAAGTTTCAGCAGTAGAAATAACCGACCATATCTTGGAAGATTTACAAAAGCTTTCCACTCCCAACTGGAGAGCCAATGGCAGCTGTATATGCAGATAACTTACTGCGAGAAATGCACCTGCTGCGCGATAAATACATGGACAATCCCATTACAGAAGTAGTAATAGCACTTCATGATGCACTATTCTTTCAAAACCGCTGGATTGATTATACTACTTATCAATACCTTCAAGCTTACAACCTACTTTCATTTCTAGCTCATCAAGAAACAATTAACAATTCGTCCGTAGAAGAAGCAATTTTAACTTTAGAAAATAATGGTTTTAATACACTACCTTTTGGCGTACAACTTGATTTAAATCAAGTCTCCGATAAAGCAGGGGAATAATATGGAGAATAAATCTGCCCGTAAGCAGTAGCCGCTGATGATAACGATTATCTTTCTCAAAATCAATATCAATCTTCTAAAATTGAAGTAATATTATCTTGCGACAGCCGGTGCGGTTAACATAGTAAATCCGCCGAGCGTATCTGGGTATTTTCTACCAAGCAATTGGAGTAATAGGAGAGGAAGAAGGTTGATTTTTTGCAATTTATGAGAAAGGTTACTGTCTTTAAGAACAACAGGAAAATAGTTAAGCCATTAGGAAGTAATATGGTAGCAATAACGATTAATATCTCAGAACATCAACTGCAAAAATTGCAAGAATTAGCGCAAAAATTGGGAATCTCCACCGAAGAGTTATTATCTGCGAGTGTAGAAGATTTATTGAATCATCCTAAAAGTGATTTTACAGAAGCTGCTAATTATGTAATGCAAAAAAATGCTGAACTTTATCGGCGATTAGGATGATTCGCTACAAGCGTGCTTATTGAAGTTATTGAACTTCCGAGTCAAATTATTGAGCAGTCTGGGGGAGCATTGGGATAAGAGACTTGGGTGCTTTAGAATCTGCACTTGCGAGGGCCTTACATGACTTTTAGCGGAGAGGAGCTTTATCCAACACTTGTCGATAAAGCTTCTGCAATAGGGTTTTCGTTGGTAATGAATCATCCATTTAAACCCCCGCAATTCCCCATCCCGCCATACCGGAACGGTTGGCGGCGATGGGGAATTGCGGAGCCAGTGTGCAGAGCGGGGGGGTTTCCCCCATGAACAACTGGCGGTGGGTAGTTAAGGGGACTCGATGTCCTCTTAACTACCAGGATTATTTTGGTTTTCAACATAAGATTTAAGCTGTTCAAGAGTAACTCCTCCGCAAGACGCGACAAAATAAGCGCCAGTCCAAAAAACAGGTTTTTTATAAAAATGGTTAATTTCTTCATAAAACTCTTTACGAATTAATCTACTGGAAACAGTTTTCAAGTTGTTAACTAATTTACTTACTGCGACATTTGTTGGATAACTAATAACTAGATGAATATGATCTGACTCTCCGTTAAATTCTGTAACTTTACTTTTCCACTTAAGGCAAGTATTTTCAAATATTTCTTGTAACCTCCAAAGCATAGGCTGGCTAATCACTTTTTTGCGATATTTAGTTACAAGCACTAAATGAATATTTAAGCTATAAACTGCTCTGTGACCTATGTTGTAACTCATGCCACTAAATGATATGATGGCTATATGTTACTAACTTACCAGTACAAACTCAAGCCTAAAGCAGAGCAGGTCGTCACACTTGAGACTTGGGGAGAGTTACTGCGTCGTCACTACAACTACGCACTAGGGCAAAGATTAGACTGGTTAAATAGAACAAGGTCGCGGGTTGACCGTTGTAGTAGGGAAGGCGAACCGATTGGTGAAATACCTTCCATAGTTGATTACCATACACAAGCTTCTGACCTCAAACAAACTAAAAAGTTATTCCCTGAATACAAAAACATCTACGCCGATTGCCAGCAACAAAACCTCATGAGGCTAGACAAGGCATGGAAGCGATGGTTGATACCAGATAAAAACGGGAAGCGAGGAGGAAAACCACGGTTTAAAAAACGTGGTGATATCTGCTCATTCACTTTTCCGCGTGTTAACTCAGCTAAAGCAGGAGCGCATTTAACCAATAATTTTCTCAAACTTTCTAAGATTGGCGAG
The DNA here is from genome assembly GCA_039026655.1 of Cyanobacteria bacterium P01_C01_bin.38. Lineage (GTDB taxonomy): Bacteria > Cyanobacteriota > Cyanobacteriia > Cyanobacteriales > Nostocaceae > Rivularia. Next base: position 32,738 of record JBCCLY010000001.1, read on the forward strand.
ATTGAAGTTATATTGCACCGACCAATTCCAGAAGGATTTAAGATTAAGCAAGCGACAATTATTAAAAAAGCCGATGGTTGGTATGTAAGTTTTTCTCTAGAAGATAAAACCGTTCCTAAGCCGTTACCTATTAATGAAATAAAAACTGCTACTGGTATAGATGTTGGACTTGAGAAATTTTTAACTACTGCCTCGGGGCAAAGTATTGAAGTGCCACAGTATTACCGTAAAGCGCAATCAACATTAGCTCGTAGTCAACGCAAGCTTGCACGTAAAATCAAGGGGTCTAAGAATTACCAAAAACAAGCTAACAATATTGCTAGGCTTCACTTGCACATCGCAAGACAGAGGAAAGAATTTCATTATCAAATCGCTCATTGGTTGGTTAAATCTTATGACTTAATTGTTTTTGAAAACCTTAACATTAAGGGCTTAGCTAGAACACGATTAGCAAAGTCAATACTAGATGTCGCTTGGGG
>JBCCLY010000002.1:0-23358 GCA_039026655.1 Cyanobacteria bacterium P01_C01_bin.38
AATAAATATTGAATTTTGATTTAAATTATTTAGATGTAGGTTGGGTTAAAGTCCTATGAGTTATTTTATGGTTTATGAAGAGTGCAGAAGCGCCGTAACCCAATGCCGAAGCCTGGTTTTTAATAAGTATTGAATCTTAATTTAAAATGTTTAGCCTTTGAATTTTGTTAGGTTTTGTTCCTCAACCCAACCTACGAACTTTATGAATAAAAAGATAATTAAGACAAATTTTCAAAATTATTGTGGCATTTCCCAGGGATAGTACGTAACAATAGATCCGTCTGGCATTATGGTGTTTTCTAAGACTGCATCTTGCATTGCATTATCTATAATAGCTCCCCTTAAATTAGCCTCTTGGAAATTAGTATTTTCTAATATAGTATCTCTAAGATCGGTCTCAGTCAGATTAGCATCGAGCAATCCAGAACCTAAAAGTACTGCTCCTCGCAAGTTCGCTTTTTGGAAATTTACTTTCGTCAAGTTACATTCTTGTAAGTTGGCATTAGCCAAATTAATACCTGTAAGATTGGAGGCACTTAAATTAGTAAAACTTAAATCAATTCCACTAAAATCTCTTTCCCCAGCGTTGTATCTCTCTAATAATTCTTCAGCATCCATATTTTATTCTTTGAATTTAATAAATAAACCTGTTAAATAACTAAATATGATAATTTCATAATACACTGCCTTTTTATTGTCTAACTAGTGAAAACCGACAGCATATTCTACCGTCTTTTTCAGGAATTCCCCGACATATTCTTTGAATTAATTGATAATCCTTCTGCAACTGCTACGGGTTATCAATTCTCATCAGTTGAAATCAAGCAAACAGCTTTCCGAATAGATGGTGTATTTATCCCAAGCGAACGGGAAAAGCCCATTTATTTTGTGGAAGTTCAATTTCAAGCAGACTCAGAAATTTATTCGCGACTGTTTACAGAAATTAATTTATACCTGCGTCAAAATAAACCAGAAAATGACTGGTTTGCTGCGGTTATTTATCCAACTCGTAGCATCGATACCGCACCAATCAAACATTACCGCGAGTGCTTTGAATCAGGTAGAGTCACTCGTATTTATTTAGATGAGTTAGGAGAAAATGCATCTCTACCGATTGGAATTGCTACGATAAAATTAGTTATAGAAAATAAAGACAAAGCCGTACAAGAAGCCAGAGAGTTAATTGCTAGAACTAGCCAGGAAATTGAATCAGTAAATCAACAGCAACAATTATTACAATTAATTGAGACGATTTTGATTTACAAATTACCTAAAATGGATATCAAGGAGATACAAGAAATGTTTGAATTAAGCGATTTAAAGAAAACACGAGTATATCAGCAAGCGTTTGAAGAAGGAGAACTTAAAGGAAAGACAGAAGGAGAACGTTTAGGAAAGCTACAAGCTGTACCGCCAATGTTAGCTGCTGGTTTAACTGTGGAAAAAATAGCTAAAGCTTTAGGTTTAACCGTTGATGAAGTAAGACAGGTTAGCCAAGAAAAATAGAGCGGAATAATCAAGATTGTTTATAGGTTGATTTGTTGTGTGTTTAGTCCTATTTATAGGACTTTTGCTATTAGACGGGGGTTTGCAACCCCCGGCGATGTTGATAATGGCGCAAAATGTTAATTTTAATCGACTTCCGCTATTAATACCTTCGATTCTCCAGCAGTTATGTTCGCAGTAAAGAACCTTCTCAAAACAATCAATAAATTAGGGAGCATCCCGATTTTGCAAAAATACAATTTGGTAGTGCGTTAGCGAAGCATTTCTGTAAGGAAATGCATCTTGCTCGCTATCTGTATCAAGCGAGCAAGATGCTCTACAAAAAATAAATTTGCACATTTGGGATGCTCCCATAAACTAATCAATTATATATTGACGGCAAGTTTATTACCTAAAATTTGTCTTTCATATAACATTGGTTAATTTACTATTCCTTAGAATGAGATTTTATGGTTTGAATTTATCTCAAGAGTTAGATGCTAAATCGACGCTGTGATGAAACAATCAAATCACAAAAAATAAATTAAAAATTATTAGAATGAATCAGCAAAAAATTAATTTTTATAAAAGAGTTAAACAGACTTTATCTTGTTGCTCTATAGCAATATATAGCAGCGCTGTTTCCTTTAGTATGACTCGGCCAGCTAGCGCTCAAAATTATTCTGATATCAACGGTCATTGGGCAGAAGAATGCATTCAAAATCTTAGCAAACAAGGAATTTTATCCGGATATTCAACAGGTATTTTTCGACCTAATAGTGTAATCAGTCGTGCTGAATATGCGGCGATGATAACAAAAGCATTTCCTAATATTAGAGCAACGCGCCCAGCAATAGATTTTAATGACGTTTCATCTAATTATTGGGCTAAAGAAGCTATCCGTAATGCCTATACAAAACGATTTCTTTCTGGCTATACCAATCAAGTTTTTAATCCCACTCAAAAAGTTTCACGTGTAGAAGCTTTTGTGGCTTTAGCAACTGGCTTAAATTATTCAGTTCCTTCTTTTCCAAACCAGATTCTTAATGCTATTTATGATGATGCGAATCAGATTCCAGATTATGCAAGAGGATTAATTGCCGCAGCTACACGACAAGGAATTGTTATTACTTCCCCTAAGCCTCGATTTAAAAAACGATTAATTAGTCCATCTGAACCTGTTACGCGAGGACAAATCGCGGCTGCTTTATGTCAAGTCAAACAATTGTCTGGCGTTGCGAATGAATATGTTGTCACTAATAATAATTCACCACAAAAACAACCCGATGATGTTCCGATTAATTTAGGACAAACTTGTACCAGCCGAGCCATAGGTTATACAGTTAGTTACCCTGTAGGATGGCAAACCAATTCTGGAGACGTTGTAAAACCTTGTCAGATATTTGATTTTCGTTCGATTCAACTGCGAGAAAGAAGCGAAGATTTTGATGAAGCGGTATATTTCGATCTTGAAAATGTCCCATTTGAGAAAATTATGAATGCACCAAGCCGAGGTTTGCGAGTACTTTCTCGCGATGAAACAACTGTAGGCTCGCGCCGTGCTGTAGTTACTGAAAGTGAGTCCACGGGTTTGACAATTTTACCTAAAGGAATACGTTCTTATAAATACCTGATTGATTTTAACTATCAAACCTTGGTTGTTGTTACTTATCAGGTGAAAAGTCAAAATTATCAGAGAAATAAAAAAGTTCTTGATAAGATGCTTGAGAGTATTAAATTCTCAACTTCTAATTAGATAAATAATGGTTCATCAGTAGTTGGTATTTAAAATTTTAGAAAACAAAGTTCAAACTCCTAATATGAAATAAGATTATCCTTATAGAAGATTAAATTTACTTCATAAAAAATCTTATTCCTATTCCCTGTTCCCTATTCCCTGTTCCCTGTTCCCTGTTTTTGAATATTTTGCAAGCATACTAGCAACTAAAGAAACTAGATCATTGACGAATCGGAATTTCAACTACAAACTTAGTACCTTTCCCTAACTCAGAATCGCAGTAAATTTTCCCTCTATGAGTTTCGACAATAATTTGATAGCTAATTGATAAACCCAATCCCGTACCTTTCCCGACTGGTTTAGTAGTAAAAAATGGATTAAATATATTTTTACTAACTTCTTCTTTTATTCCCATACCATTATCACTGATACAAATTCTCACCCAATTTTTATCAAAAACTTGTGTTGAAATACAAATATTAGCAGTTGTATCGGATGTTCTCAATCCACTTAATGCATCAATTGCATTCCCTAAAATATTCATAAAAACTTGGTTTAGTTTTCCTGCATAACACTCAACTGAAGGGATTTGAGCATAATCCTTGATTATTTTAATTTCAGATTGAGTAGGATTATTTTTTAAACGATGCTGCAAAATTAGTAAAGTATTATCGATTCCTTGATGAATATCAACTTTTTTGTAATCCGCTTCATCTAAACGCGAAAAACTTCGCAGTGATTTGACAATTTCCCGAATGCGAACACTGCCCATATTCATCGATGCAAGTATTTTAACGGAATCTTCTGTAATAAATTCTAAATCAATTTCTTCTATTTTATCTTGTAATAACTCTGGTGTTTCAGGATAGTATTTTTGATAAAGAGCAACTAATTCTAATAAGTTTTTGATATAGGTTTCGACATATTGAATATTTGCGTGAATAAAATTAACTGGATTATTTATTTCATGAGCCACACCTGCAACTGTTTGTCCGAGAGCAGACATTTTCTCGGCTTGCAACATCTGTGCTTGAGTATTTCGTAAATTTACTAGAGTATTTTGTAACTCTTGAGTACGTTCTTCAACTTTATTTTCAAGTTCAATTTTGGCATTTTCTAACCTATTAAATGTTGTATTTAACTGGGTTGCCATTATATTAAATGAACTAGCAAGTCTACCAATTTCGTCTTCTCGATTTAGTTTCAGATTTATATCGAATTTACCTGATGAAATATCATCAGCAACCGTAATTAATTCGTTTAAAGGTGTAGCAATTTCTTGATGTAGCACTAAAAATAACAATGCAATTTCAATTATTAGAGATATTAGTGCTGCTATTAAAATAAATTGAATTGTGCCAACAGCAAAATTAGATAGTAGCGATTTGGGGTAAACCGTAACAAAATACCAATCTGTACTTTTAAGACGAGAAAATCCTATATATATCTTTTCTTTTATATTCTCAAGTACACCGTAGTTATTATTTTGTTGCTTAATAATTTCAAACGTATGGCTTAATTCTTGGTTATTTAGCTCTTGGATACTTAATGTTCCCTGCGCTTCCATAATCTCTTTCATATATTTAGGATGCGCTATTAAACGACCATCTTTATGAAAAATTAAGTTATAGGTTCCTGGTAGTTTATCATTAATTGTATTCTTCATTAAATCGGAAAGTACAATGTCTTGCCCAGCCACACCTATAAGATTATTGTCGTTATCATAAGCTGGATTTAAAGCAGAAACCATCCAATCATTAGCAGCAACATCAAAATACAAACCAGTCCAAACTGCTTTTCTTTCTGGATTGTGTTTTGCATCAGCAGCATAATAATATTCTTCTTGATTTATATTTATGTCTGGCTTAGCCTTTATTGCCCAAGGCATTCCTTTCCAGTAGCCTACCAGAGAATTATTAGGAGTAATAAAATATGTAGATGCAAAACGATTATTCCATGCATGACCGTAGCTATTAACCAATTTATAAGCAGTAAGCAAAATTTGTTTGTGCCTGGTATCAACTTTAATATTTTTACCAATAAAAGAATTAGGAAAATTAACTGTATCAAATTCTTCTATAGGTTTATTTTGAGGAAAATTCCTAATTGTTTCATCATTCCAATTAAAGTAAATACGGTCAAATTCAGTGTTTAAATTCCCTGCTAAAGGTTTCTTGATTTTTTCTAAAATATTTTTGCTCAAAAGCTTTACATTATCCTGAGATAATTGAAAAATAAAACTTTCCCGCTGCCCTCTTTGAGTAATATATTTATCTAGTTGCTGTTTCGTCTGGATTTCTAAATTCGACATTACGTGAAAATAGCTAATAATCGTAGATATCAAAACCACAATAGTTATCCGTAAAGCCATATTTAAAAGAATCTTCCGCGTCAGAGAAGATTTATTTACTAATTGCGAGCAACTTTTAATTACTGCTTCAGGAAACAAGCGCTGGATAAAATTAGCAGGCACAATCGCTACTTAATAATACGTTCATATTTAATTTACCCAGATTGATTAATAAAATTCCGTTGAATGCTGCGAACAATCTTTTATAAGCACTGTAAAAATTCTAAGCAGTTATACTTATTCATTTGTACCAATATGAACAGACACTTAATAATATTTAGTACCACTATTAGTCCATTTCATCATTTGTGATAGGTTTGTAGTTGGCGCTTTAGCGCTCTAAGGACTAAAGTCCCAACTACGAACAATAATTATTTAATAGCTTTTCATCAGTTTTGATAGGTTTGCAGTTGGCGCTTTAGCGCTCTGAGGACTAAAGTCTCAACTACGAACAATAATTATTTAATAGCTTTTCATCAGTTTTGATAGGTTTGTAGTTGGCGCTTTAGCGCTCTGAGGACTAAAGTCCCAACTACGAACAATAATTATTTAGCCGCTGAAAAACGGGTGCGGCAGGACTCGAACCTGCGACCGACTGCTTAGAAGGCAGTTGCTCTATCCAGCTGAGCTACGCACCCAAACAAAAATTTTTTTCTTTAAATATAACTTTTTCAAAAAGTTAGCTAATGTATTATATCAATGGTCTGAATAAAAAGCAATCAGATGTTGTGATTTTTTGAATAATTCCGGATAAAATGTAATTTGATTGACTATAAAGTTACATAAAAATCCGGACACAAAGGGTATAACTCAGGTATATTGTGTTGTCGTAAGTAAAAGCGTCAATTAGTACAAGACGGTTATTATATCTCCCGTATATAAAAAGTGCCTCGTAGAGGAGTTATCTGAAAATTATATGTTTATTTTAAAACGACAAGACGTTGAAATATCGAGTATTGTACATCCTAAGCGCGATCAACAGATTCCCGTGCTTCATTATCAAGGACAAACGTTTCGGTTGATAAGCTTGTTTAAAGCTAGCCAAGAGGAAGAAGCTAGAGCTTTGTGGCGAGAGTTGACGGATAACCGAGGCAAAGCTTGCGTATTGTTGGAGGAACAAGAACGTTTCAGTGTTTGGGGGAAAATTCGTTTAGAGCAGTTTGAAAGCGAAGCCAGCAATCAAGGAAATAATAAGATTTTGACTGTTGCGAGTATTTTACTGTTGCAAGCGGTGTATATGGATATTGAAGAACTTCTTGGCGCAAAACAAGCAAGTTCATTTAAAAAAGAAATTTTAAGTATTCTAAATCGATGGCAATTTCCTGCTGCTTCTTCATCCAATGCCATTGACTATTTATTAAATATAAATCCCATAGAACCGATTGAAATTCCTTTCTGGCAAGAAGATTATGTAACTGTATTTCTGGAAGATTTACACAGATTGGGTAAATCGTATTTTGGTAGTTCTGATTTTGCTTATCAGGTAATGGACACTTTACACGATATGTCCGCGCCGGAAAGAACCGTATTTATGAATTGGCTAAAAGATTCTTCTCTGAGTAAACTGTGGCATTAGCGCATAAGAATTTTTATGCAGTTAAGATTGTGTAGATTTGTCATGTTGAATACACCCTTGCTTTAGTCGGGTTTATTTTACGTACACAATCAATAAGCAAATTATGAACGATTATGCATAAACACGGTAAATTATAAATGAGTAGCATTTACAAGAAGTCCAACGGATCAAAATCGTGGTTTAACACCATTATCCTGGCAAATATTGCTTGGGGAGTTTTAGCGCTGCTATACTTTTTACTTTTTAGCGCTGAAGTTCCAGATGCAAATGGTGAGCTTAAACGTGCGAGCTGGTACATTACCGGAACAAATATTTTTGAAGCGCTAGCTTATCTGGGTGCAGGAATTTTATGTTTAAGAAACTGGCGCAGTCGCCAAATTGTCAGCGGCAGAAATGTTTGGCTGCTATTTGGTATAGGTATGCTGTCTTACTGTTTAGGAGGGATAATTTTTGGCTATATAGAAATTATCTTAAAACAAGACCCAACTCCTTCTGTTGCCGATATATTTTTTGTAATCACCTATTTGTTAGTTGGCATTGGCATGATTTTAGCGGTAGCTTCCAGAAGAATCAATTTAGAGGGTTGGCAGTGGATAATTGTACTGGCGATCGCCGCCTTTGGTAGCGCTTTGGCATGGTTAATCAGCCAGCCTTCAAGTGGAGATACAAATACTATTGCCACTTTTTTAAATTGGTTCTATGTAGTCAGCGACGTACTACTATTAATTATTGCTACTAGTTTGCTACTTGCTTTTTGGGGTGGACGAGCTTCTTTGCCTTGGCAAATGATTGCAGTAGCGACATTTTCGCTTTACATTGCAGATATATGGGCTAAATGGGCTGAGACTAAAGTTGCCAATTATGAAAGTGGAGGAGTATTAGAAGTGGGTTGGGTATTGAGTGGAGTTTTATTTGGTATGGGCGCAGCCCTAGAATTTGAAGCTTCATCAAAACGTTCGCGACGAGAACGCGGACGCAAACGAACTTAGGAAAACAACGTTGCAGGGCTACATCCACTGTGAGAAAACTAACAGAATCCGACAAAAAAGAAATTCTCAAGCTGTACCGAGAAAGTGCCGAAACTACCTCTACTTTGGCAGAGCGCTATGGTGTAAGCAATTCGACTATCAGCCGCTTACTTAAAAGTACTTTGCCCGAAGATGAGTACGAATACTTGGTTTCTTTAAAACGTGCAGCTAGAACTCCTGAAGGTAGGGCACAAGTTAGCTACGAGAATATTCCTTCTTTTGAGGGTGATCAAGAAACACTTGTTGAAGAGAAGGAAACAACCAAGCGTACTTCTAAGCCTAAAATTAAGGAAGAAACCGTTCAACAAGACGAACCAGACGAACAAGACGAGCCAGACGAACAACAAGAACAACAAGAAAAAGTTGTTGTCAAAAAGCAACCCGTACTAAGGAAGGTAACAAAAACTACCGAAGCCCCCAGAAGGGTAAAACGTCGTTCTTCTGCACCAACTTCAGTTCCTTCTCCCAAGCCTTTCCCAGTTGCCGAACAATTGGAGCTACTTGAAGAAAAGCAAAAAGAAGTTAAAAGTATTCCCAGTCCTCCCCAACTCAAGAGTATTCCCAGTCCGATTCTGGACAATGACCGCACAGAAGCTAAAGTCATAGCAGAAATGTTCGGTGAAGAAATTGATGATTCCGATGACTTGGAAGATTTAGACGATTTACTCGAAGACGACTTTGATGACGATGATGACGATGATGACGATGACGAATTCGAGTTACCTTCACGTTTTATTCCAAGAAGAAGGTCGAACGAATCCTTAGTTCAAGTTCTACCGCTGTCTGCTGCTGCTTTACCCAGAACCTGCTACATAGTCATTGACAGAGCCGCAGAACTAATTACCCGTCCGCTCAGGGAATTTAGCGACTTAGGAGAAATCCCCAGCCCTGAAACTCAGGAAACAACTTTACCAGTTTTCGACAACCATCGAGTCGCAAAACGCTTTTCCTCAAAACGCGATCGCGTTATCAAAGTACCCGATAGCAAAGTGATACATAAGGCTCGCTATCAATTGCAAGCCAAAGGTATCACCCGATTGTTAATTGATGGACAAGTATATTCATTATCTTCCGTTTAATTAACTGTCACACGTTTACCGGCGAAAAACGCAATTCTATGTTAATTATTTTCCCTTGCCATAGAGATTTAGTTAATTCGTAATTAGTAATTCCGGAATTAGCAATATCGACTAGGGATTATTCCAGAAGAGTGTCCATCTACTTTTTTCTAATCTCATGGATAACTTTAGCGGCTACGGTATAGTATTGGTTACAACTGCTTCTCAAGAAGAAGCAGAAAAAATTGCCAATGTATTAGTAGAGTCAAAACTAGCTGCTTGCGTCAGTTTCACCCCCATAAACTCAACTTACACTTGGCAAGGGAAAGTTAACAAAGATCGAGAATGGCAGCTTTATATTAAAACCGATTTAACTAGATTTCCTACTTTAGAAGCAAAAATACTCGAACTTCACTCCTACGAAGTACCCGAAATTATCGCCATACCTATTCTCCAAGGTCATCAACCTTACCTACAGTGGATTGCACAGCAAGTCAGTTAACAGTGAGCAGTGAACAGTGAGCAGTGAACAGTGAACAGTTACCAGATTGTAGGGTGTGTTGCCACGGAGTGCAACGCACCGCACCCATCAAATTCAATTCCTAACTCCTAACTCCTAACTCCCAACTCCCAACTCCCAACTCCCAACTCCCAACTCCTAACTCCTAACTCCTAACTCCTAACTTAAAAAAACCGTTTTATCAAACCGTTCAGCTAAATCAACAATGTCTTGCTTGCGAGCAATTTGTTCGATCCATTCTTTGGGAATATTCTCAACACCGTAATAAATTCCTGCTAAGCCACCTGTAACTGCTGCTGTAGTATCGGTATCTCCACCCAAATTTACTGCTTTCAATACCGCTTCTGCATAAGACGAACTATTTAATAAACACCATAAAGACGCTTCAAGAGTATGGATGACGTAACCGCTAGATTGAATCTCGTCTACAGATAATTTGGCAATTTCACGACTAAATACTCTTTGGAAGTGCGAGATTTCACTAGCATATTCTGGTGCTGAATAAATTGCTTTTATCTTGTCTAATCCTTTTTCATAAGCCGCTTGTGGTTTTTCACCTTCTAATAAAGAAATCGCAATACTTATATAAATCCCACAAGCCATTTGGGATCTTAGATGTGCGTGAGTAATGCAAGAAACTTGGTGTGTACGAGAAATTAATTCCCGAAAAGCTAATTTTTGATAACAGTAAGCAATAGGCAAAATTCTCATCAAAGAACCATTGCCATTGCTATTTTCGCTTTTTCCTCCTGCTTGTGCTGGCGGAACACCTCGCTTATAATCGGCAATTGCTAAAAATGTTGTATTACCAATATCAAAAACTTCCCCTGTAGCTGTCCAATAACCTTCGTGATACCAGCGCCAAAAGGATTGAGCAATATCATCTAATGAAAATCCTTTACAAAGACATTCCGCCAAGCAAAAAGTTAGCGAACTGTCGTCAGAGAAAGTACCAGCAGGCACATCCCAAGTTCCATAACCCAACATTGATGTTACCGGGGATTTTGCTCTTTCATCTCGACTGGTGAATTCTACTGGTACGCCCAATGCATCGCCAATACATAAACCGAGCAAAGCAGATACCGATTTTGTAATCATTGTCATTATTTTATTTTAAATACAACTACGAAGAACAAAATAAACAGCAATAAACTTTTTTAACTACTCATTTTGCAGATGAAAATTATTTATGAAACTAAACACATTAAAGCAAGATAATAAATAATTTTGCCAATTTTAATTTATCCTTCTAAGTGCAAATTCTGAGGACTATGGCACAAAAAGTTAATAATATAACAATACACGCCTGTGACTGTGAATGTGGTTTGTCCCACATTTGTCACTGTTGCTGATTGTTGGGAAGATGTAAACACCCCTTACGGGGTGTTTTTTCTAAGATTTTATAAGATTGTTTTAATTCTTTTTTTTTAATATTTGTTGAATCAGATTGATAGATTTATGAAGTTATAAAATAAGGGTGTTTACAAATGAATTTTTTGTACCATAAGCTAGCTGCGGTTAGTTCTTTTATCAGTATTTCCGCGATAAATATATTTTTATCTCAACCTGCGCTGTCGGCAGTTTCTTGTGAAGCAAGAACTATAAGTCGTTATCCAAATGGTTCTTTATACTATTGCGTATTAGCAAGAGATACTAAAGTCAGAATGGGTAATAATCGAGTTGGTACTTCTATTTTTCCCTGTAAAGCTAAGAAGTATATAATGTTCGCAGAAAAGGCAGAGTTTAAAGAATGTACGCTTTCTGAAGATATCAAAATAATAGAAAATAATTCGGTGCGAACTTGTCCGAAAGATTATATCGTGTCAGTTTCAACTTTGAATGATGGTAAGGATTTATCTATAGGGTGTCGCCGTTACTATTAGAATACTTTTAAATTAAAAAACAATTTATCAATTAGTAGTGCCTGCATTAGTTAAACTAAGCAGGTATTCTTTTATTTTATATTTACACAAAACAGTGAGTCGAATTGTTGTAACTACATTAGGAACACTTGGCGATCTTCATCCTAAGATTGCTATAGCTTTAGAATTAAGACAGCGCGGGCACGATGTTGTATTTGTAACGCACCAAGTTTATCAATCAAAAATAGAAGCTTTGGGATTTGAGTTTCACCCTATGCGTCCCGATTTTACCGCGATGAATGACCCGCAAGAAATGGCGCGGATGATGGATTTGAAAACCGGACAAGAATATATGGTGCGTCAGTGGGCTAATCCGAGTCTGCACGAAATGTATGAAGATTTGCTTAATGTTGCTAAAAGCGCAGATTTCATCTTTTCAGGAGAAGGAGTTATCGCAACTCCATTAGTCGCAGAAAAACTTGGAATGCGATGGGCATCAAGCGCAATGGTTCCGATGGGATTTTTCTCCGCTTACGATCCACCAGTTTTAGCGGCATTTCCCAGTTTGGCAAAGCTTTACAAATTTGGGCTTATCGCTAATAAAGCTATTGTTAATTTTGCAAAGCTAGTTAGCAATTCTTGGGCTGAACCTATTCGTCAACTTCGTAGCGAACTCGGTTTATCTCCTATTAACTACAATCCGTTTATTGATAATCGTAAGTATTCACCTTACCTAGTTATTGCGCTGTTTTCTTCAGTTATCGGTAAACCACAACCAGATTGGCCAGAAAATACGGTAGTTGCAGGTTTTACGTTTTATGATGGAACCCAAGGTGGAGCAGAACTAACTTCAGAATTAAAGCAGTTTTTAGATGCTGGTGAACCACCAATTGTTTTTACTCTTGGCTCTGCTGCTGTAATGGATGCAGGTAATTTTTATCAAGAAAGTGTTGAAGCAGTAAAAAAGTTAAACCGTCGTGCTGTTTTGTTAATTGGTAAAAATCCGTTTCCAAAAAACCTGTCAGAAGATATTATTGCTGTAAGTTATGCACCGTATTCTCAAATTTTTCCACGTGCTTGCGCGATCGCCCATCAAGGTGGCATAGGTACGACGGCTCAAGCCTTGCGGGCTGGTCATCCAACGCTTATAATGCCTTACAGTCACGATCAACCAGATAATGCTGCACGAGTCGAACGGTTAGGAACTTCTCGCACAATTCCACGCCAGCAATATGGAGCAAAAAGGGTAGTGAAAGAGCTAAATGCTTTATTGGAAAATCCTGACTATGCAGCAAAAGCATTAGAAATAGGACGCATAATTCAAGCAGAAGATGGTGTTGCTGTTGCTTCCGATGCGATTGAGAAACAGCTTGAAATAATTTGAATTGCCGCAGATAAGATGGCAGTTTCCCCAGTAAAATAAATTCATCGATATATTATTAATTACTTGGCAGTTAAACCATTATGTTCTCAACAGATGATTTCGCACGCTACACTCAATGGTCGGGTATTGCCACATTAATATTTGCTTTTATTACGCTTTTAGGATTTATCTTTAAATGGGGTATCCGGTTTCGCTTAGCGGGTGCTACTGGATTTATGCTGGTAGTAACAGGGGGTTTATTTCCTCTGTCTCTCACCCCTTTAACGCGCACCGTTATTCCTGGTGCGATTCGTTATAAACTAGTTTTTGATAATGGCTCATCGCAAGCAGTAATTGCTACCCCACCTCAAATCACATCTTCAGAATTAGATGCAACCTTACGACAAGCAGCTAGCGATTTATTTTCCTACGGTAGATTAGGCACCCCACAAGATAATCAATTAACTATTCGCGCTCGCAGTATAGTACATCCCGAACCCGGAATTTCCGTTCCCCTGTATTTAGGACAAGTTAAACGTTCTCTTTCAAGTCGCGATGATAGCGGAATGCAAATTGATATTTACGAAGATAACTTAGCTAAATTATCAACCTATGAGAGTTAGGAGTTAGGAGTTAGGAGTTAGGAGTTATGAGTTAGGAGTTATGAGTTAGGAGTTAGGAATTATAAGATGAAACTGTTCACTGTTCACTGTTCACTGTTCACTGTTCACTGATTTCATCGACGAATTTGGTTTAAAGCATTCCAAGTATCATCATTGATGATTCCTGTTATCGTAACTTTACTGCGACGTTGAAAACTTTGCACTGCTGCTTCCATAACCCAACCGAAATCACCGTCTACATATCCGATGTAATCAGAAGTTGTTTTGAGGATGCGCTGTGCTTTCATTACCATTTCTCCTTTGCTGCCTTTTTTTAATTCTGGCAATGCGATAGGTAGATTTTGATTAACTTGCTGTTCTAAGTTATTAGTCACAGCATCCTCTTCCATAGAAAAGACTCTTTGTTGGAAAGTTTTAACTTTACCATTCTTCTCTGTTCTTTGAGAATTTTTATCAAAGGTTTCCATATGATTTCCTTGATTATTCAATTGGTTATATTTTTTATCGTTGAAATTCAGCAAAATTACTTTTCTGTTTTAAATTATTCACACAGTTGTGCTTCATGTAGCTGCGGTTACTTGTAAATATACTATCTCTATGTTAGTTGATAATGCTGATTATTTGACCGGCTAAGTGTTTATTCCTTGACAATAATACCTAAGATAGATATCTTTGGGTTTAAAATTTAATATAGGTAACGTTTAGGATTACTTTGCCTTGATTTCGGAAGGCGGTTGGCGGCACCCTTGGTTTACTATAGTCGTTATGTACTAAAGGAATATAAAAGATTAGCGTACTGACGATATTGCTTGTTTCCCTATTCCCTAGATGCTACATAAAACGTTACAATTATTATTCTTAGGTAAAATAACTTATAAGGCTTGTTTTAATAAGCGAAAAAATTTTCTATCTACTGGTGCTACTTAAATAGACTATATGTTTAATCAATCGCAAATACCGGCTCAAAAATCCAATTCGTTATTAACCCTGGCGGTAGCCCCAGCAAAAGTAATTCGCGGTTCCCAAATTCTCAATCAAGCAGCTGATGCTATCTCCCGTTTAGGAAATCGCCCTTTAATAGTTGGTGGCAATCGCACTTCAAATACTGCTCAAAATTATCTGCAATTACTAAAATCCCGCTTAGATTTTATTCAAAAGAGTTATGCTCCCGATTGTAGTGAAAGCAGTTTAGAGGTTTTACGCAATACTGCTAAAGTCCATGAAGCTGATGTAATTATCGGTATTGGTGGTGGTAAAGCTCTTGATACGGCGAAATTATTAGCTCATCAATTAGAAATACCAGTAGTTACAATTCCCACTTCGGCGGCGACTTGTGCGGCTTGGACTGCACTTTCTAACGTTTATTCTGATGAAGGAGCGTTTCTATATGATGTGGCTTTAGACAATTGCCCTGACTTGCTGATACTAGATTACGATTTGATTCAAACAGCGCCGCAAAGTACTTTAGTTGCAGGAATTGGTGATGCAATAGCGAAATGGTACGAAGCATCCGTAAGCAGCGGACATTCAGAACAGACTTTAATTATTGCAGCAGTTCAGCAAGCTAGAGTTTTGCGTGATATTTTGTTGCAAAAGTCGGTTGCTGCTTTGCAATCTCCCGGAAGCGAAGCTTGGCGAGAAGTTATAGACGCAACGGTATTACTTGCCGGAGTCATTGGTGGAATTGGCGGCGCACAATGTCGTACTGTCGCCGCTCATGCAGTGCATAACGGTTTAACTCATGTTTGCGGGCGCGGTAGTATTCATGGCGAAAAAGTTGCTTACGGTATTCTGGTACAGTTGCGTTTGGAAGAAATGCTACAGGGAAACCAATTAGCTGCTGCTGCTAGACAACAGTTACTCAAATTTTACGCAGAAATCGGATTACCTCAAAAATTGGATGATTTGGGTTTGGGTGATATAACTCTCAAACAGTTGCAAAAAGCCGCAGAATTTGCGCTACAACCCAAGTCAGATATTCACAGATTACCGTTTAAAGTTGCTCTGGAACAGTTAATGGCAGCGATGGTTTCTACAACAGCACCTGTTGAAGCAATTGGAATTGCAAATGGTTTAAATTCTCGAAGCAATCAAACTAAGAAGTTTTCTAGTTCTAATAGTGAAAAGAAAATATAGCTAGGGAGTAGGGAGTAGGGAGTAGGGAATAGGGAACAGGGAACAGGGAACGGGGAACAAGAAGAATGTAATTTACTATTACTGCTTGCAAAGTGCTTTATATAGACGTAGACGTAGGTTGGGTTTCACTGTGTGTAAGCAGAGCAATCTCTACGAGTAACCCAACAAAGCCATTTTTCGGTAATCTTAGGGCGGAATGGGAGTAGTATTCCACCACATTAATTTTGCGGGGTTTGCGTAGTGCGAGCATCTTGCACGAATCGCGTTCCCGAGCGAGCAAGATGCTCGCACTACGAATGTGTTACCCCTCATAACTTATGTGGTGGAGTAGTAGTACTTAACCACATTAATTCTGCGGGGTGTCACAATGATATTTGTAGGTTGGGTTGAACGAAGTGAAACCCAACACCGGCGTTGGGTTGCGCTTCGCTTAACCCAACCTACGGAGCGATTTACTAACCTAGCAAAATTAATGTGGTGAAGTAGTAGTAGTCTGTCCCATTAATCTTGATGGGTTTGTAGTTGGCGATTTATCGCTCCGAGGGACTAAAAGTCCTTACTACAAACTCCTTAAATATAAAAATATGTTTTTGCGCTCGAGATATTGATTGCCGTGTTGATTTCTTGGTAATGTAACAGTTCTAGGGATGTACGCAAAAATAAGTTGCTATCATTACTGAGGCTTAGTATGGGCAATTTATCCCAGTATTTTGGGAAATATGTAGCTCCACTCGGATATAATTACCTTGCTTTTGCGTAAATCATTAATTCAAGAGTTGATTTAAAATGAGTTTAGACTGGATAATCCCAGCCCAAAGAATTAAAAAGTTACCTGCTTATCCATTTGCTCGATTGGATGAATTGAAGACAAAAGCGCGGGAGCAAGGTTTGGATTTGATCGATCTGGGTATGGGAAACCCTGATGGTGCAACGCCGGAAGCTGTAGTTAATGCGGCGATAGAAGCTTTAAAAAATCCCGATAATCACGGTTATCCTCCTTTTGAAGGAACGGCCAATTTTCGTAATGCGATTACTACTTGGTATCATCGTCGCTATGGAGTTAATTTAGATCCTGATAGCGAAGCTCTACCTTTATTGGGTTCTAAGGAAGGATTGGGACATTTGGCGTTAGCTTATGTTAATCCTGGCGATATTGTTTTAGTACCTTCACCATCTTATCCCGTTCATTTTCGTGGTCCCGTTATTGCTGGTGGTGAAATCCACAGTTTAATTTTGAAACCAGAAAATGATTGGCTGATCGATTTAACAAAAATACCCGATGCTATAGCCAAACGAGCAAAAATACTTTATTTTAATTACCCTAATAATCCTACTGCTGCTACCGCACCCCGCGAATTTTTTGAGGAAATAGTTGCTTTTGCTCGAAAACATGAAATTTTATTAGTACATGACTTGTGTTACGCGGAACTAGCATTTGATGGCTATCAACCTACAAGTTTATTAGAAATACCTGGCGCTAAAGATATTGGCGTAGAATTCCATACCATGTCTAAAACCTATAATATGGCAGGTTGGCGCGTGGGTTTTGTGGTAGGCAATCGACACGTTATTCAAGGTTTACGAACACTAAAAACAAATTTGGATTATGGTATTTTCTCTGCATTGCAAGCAGCGGCTCAAACTGCATTACAGTTGCCCGATAGTTATTTAGAGCAAGTTCAACAACGTTATTCTACCCGTCGCGATTTCCTTATCCAAGGTTTGACTGATTTAGGTTGGAATCTTTCCAAAACCAAAGCAACGATGTATTTGTGGATTCCTTCCCCTGTAGGCATGAATTCTACAGATTTTGCTTTAAAGTTATTACAGCAAACAGGTGTAGTAGTTACTCCCGGCAATGCTTTTGGTAGTGGAGGTGAAAATTATGTGCGCGTTAGCTTGATTGCTGATACTAAACGTCTTGATGAAGCTTTGCATAGATTTAAGCAAGCAGGTATCCGCTATGACTCCAAACCTGCAATTTTTAGTTCAAAATAAATATAGCTAATTTTTAAATCAATATTAATTGATGCAATCCACCTCTATTACTGTTCCAAATATTGTGATTACCGGCTTTCACGCATTATCCGAACCATTACGGCTTAAAGTATTGCAACTACTAAAAAATCGCGAAATTTGTGTTTGTGATTTATGCAATATTTTAGATGTCAGTCAATCCAAGCTATCTTTTCATCTCAAAACTTTAAAAGAAGCTAACTTAGTTTGCGCTCGTCAAGAAGGGCGATGGATCTATTACAGCCTTAATCAATCTCAGTTTCAACTACTACAGCAACATTTAACAGAATATACTACTAATACAATTGTACCTGCATCTTGCTGTGAAGATTCGTAGTAAGTAGGTTGGCGTTGAAAATTGTAGCGATGAGAAGGGAGTAGGGAGTAGGGAGTAGGGAGTGGGCAGGGAACCCTTGGCAGTAAAGGTAAGGGTTTTGAGCCAAAAAACATTCTGTTACATAGCCCAAATTTATTTATGCCTACAAATTGTAGAGACCCGATACGATTGGTGTCTCTATTTTTTTAGTATTACTAATAAAACTTAATTTACTTTCAACTAACACTTTTCAAACCCTTATACAGTAAAACCTTCAGCCAAAGTCAAAAAATGGGCTTTATGTAAGTTCTAAGTTAGAATCAATCTTTTGAAAATAAAATAAATAATAATATTACTACTTGCTTGACACATCAACTTTTCTTGAAATAAGCTATTTACGTAAAGTGTGTTCCTTCGTTCTAGGTGCCAACGTGTCAGTAAGTGGTTTAAGTAGTGTAAAGCAGCATTCGCGGCGGCAAAAATTATTAAGCAGCTTTTGTAACAGAGAAGCGATCGCCGAGGGTATAGGTACCTTTACTTTAGTATTTGCGGGTACCGGGGCAGTAATGGTAAACGCGATTAGCGATGGTAGCCTAACGCATTTAGGTGTCAGTTTTGTCTTCGGTGCCGTTGTTGCAGCAATGATTTATTGCTTGGGACATATTAGCGGCGCACATTTAAATCCAGCGGTTACGTTAGCATTTTGGACAAGTGGTTTTTTCCCCAGACGTTTAGTGTTGCCGTATATATTGGCACAATTAATTGGCGCGGTGTCGGCTTCAGCTTTACTTTTAATTAGCTTGGGAAGGGTTGCAAATTTAGGCGCAACCTTGCCTTTGGATGATAACTGGTTGCAGTGTTTTGTATTAGAGTTTGTTCTGACTTTTATTTTGATGTTCGTAATTTTTGGTTCGGGGCTTGATAGACGCGCACCTGTAGGGTTTGCAGGATTAGCAATTGGCTTGACGGTAGCTTTAGAAGCTGCTTTCATGGGACCAGTTACAGGTGCAAGTATGAATCCAGCGCGTTCTTTTGGGCCTGCTTTGATTGGAGCAATTTGGCAGCATCATTGGGTTTATTGGTTAGCACCAATTATGGGAGCGCAGCTCGCTGTTATTGTTTATCGACATCTTTCTAACGGGTTTCGGGATCTTAAGTAACTGATAATTGGTAGTTGGTAGTTGGTAGTTGGTAGTTGGTAATTGATGATCCACACCCTCCGGGTGAAAATTGAAAATTGATAATTAGTAATTCATACATGGCAAATTTTGACCATAAACCAAGAATATTGTTTCTATACGGTTCGTTGCGAGAGCGTTCTTACAGTCGTTTGTTAGCAGAAGAAGCAGCACGAATTATTGAAGAATTGGGAGCAGAAGTTAAGTTTTTCGATCCCCGTGAATTACCGATTCGGGGCAGCGTTCCAGAAACGCATTTAAAGGTTCAGGAATTAAGAGAATTGAGTAAATGGTCCGAAGGGCAAGTTTGGTCATCTCCAGAAATGCACGGTAATATTACCGGGATCTTGAAAAATCAAATTGATTGGATTCCTTTGAATATAGGAGCAATTAGACCAACTCAGGGAAGAACTTTGGCGGTAATGCAGGTAAGCGGTGGTTCTCAGTCTTTCAACGCTGTAAATTCCATGAGGCTTCTAGGGCGTTGGATGCGGATGTTTACAATTCCCAATCAATCTTCTGTTGCTAAAGCTTACCAAGAGTTTAATGAAGATGGAACCATGAAGGATTCCGCTTATCGAGATCGGGTAATTGATGTCATGGAAGAAATGTATAAATTCACTATGTTATTACGCGATAAAGTTGATTATCTAACAGATAGGCACAGCGAACGAAAACAAAAAGCTGCGGAAGAAGGTAATGGGTAATTGATAGTGGGTAATTGGTAGTAGGTAATTGGTAGTAGGTAATTGGTGAAATAATTTTTATCATTCATATTTTTAGTTTATAGCATTACATAATCAGGTTAGGACATTAATACACAGTGAAACCTATAATTATTAAACCTTTGACCTTTAACCTTCCCATAGCGCTATATCTACTATTTAAGATTGAAAATTTTATCTTTATTATTAGGGGAAATAAAAATGAAGAAAGTAATGTTCGTTTGCAAGAAGAATTCTCGCCGTTCTCAAATGGCAGAAGCTTTCGCTCGTAAGTTCGGAGAAGGAAAAATCGGCGTTACCAGTTCGGGTTTAGAAGCGAGTTTTGTAGATCCCAAAACTGTAGAAATTATGTCCGAAATTGATATGGATATTAGCAAGCAAGAATCAAAGGCTTTGAGCGAATTTAATCCTGAAGATTATGATGCTGTAATATCTTTATGCGGTTGTGGGGTAAATTTACCACCTGAATGGGTAACAAGAGAAGTTTTTGAAGATTGGCAATTAGAAGATCCAGAAGGTGGAGAAATAGAGACTTATAGACGCATTCGCGAGCAAGTTAAAGAAAGAGTAATTAAGTTGATTGAGGAATTGAGTTAGGAGTTAGGAGTTAGGAGTTAGGAGTTAGGAGTTAGGAGTTAATTAAATACTTCATGCAAAGCCCCCCTTTTTAAGGGGAGCCACTCCGTTGCGGAGGTTCCCTCCGTTGTAGGAAGTGGGGTGGGTTGGGGGGATCTCAGAGTTGGGAATGCCTACTTTTTGGTTGCGATTGCATAAGCCCTCTCCCTATAAAAATCAAAAAGGCGAAATTAACAATCCAATTCCACCAATATAAAGAAGCAAAATTAAAACACTTTCAAAACCAATATTTGCAAAGCCGTATTTTTCGCGTTGGAGAAGTCCTAATAATAATATTCCCGTCATCAAAATTGTTAAGGAAATAACGAAAATCTGATTGTTGGAAATAACAGCATAAATAGAACCACTACGAAAAGCAATATCGGAAAAAGCTAATAATAATAAATCAAAACAATTACCGCCAATAATACCTCCAACAGCTAGAGTCAACGCTCCTTGTCTTACTGCTGCTACCGTAACTACAAGCTCTGGTAAAGAAGTTGATACAGCTGTAAATAAACCACCAACTAAAGATTCTGATAATCCAGTTTCAATTGCTATAAATACACCTGCTTGAGCAATTAAATAGCCTGCTAAAGCTAAAACTATTGCATAGAAAGAAAATTCCAACCAAAGTCTAGTTAAACTTACATTAATATCTGTTATTTCTGGTGGTTCATCTTCTACCGTTTTTTCCGTATATCTAGGTTTCCACATCGGTTTTTCTTCAGCTTGGGAAACCAAACGCAAACCAAATAAATAAGCCCCAATAATCGCAAAAGTTGCTGGATGAATTCCCCAAAAACTAACTTGTGGGCTGGAGCTAGCAAGTAAAGGAATAGCCAACAAAGACATCAGCAAAGTTCCTTGGATTAAATTAGCAATTGAAGCAGCAGCGTGTTCCAAATTCGCTTTGCGATAAAACATATCCGCAATTGCCAAAAATGCCGTTTGTGCAGCAATACCTCCAACCGCATTACTAACCGCTAAATCGGCATGCCCTCCATAAGCAGCAGTTACCGAAGTGACAATTCCCGCTAAAGAAGTGCTGCCACCAAGAAAAACAGCACCAACTACAGCTTCTCCCCAACCAGTGGCATCCGCTAATCTATCGGCAACTTTACACATTCTGGTACCGACTAAACCAATCACAATTGCCGCGATAATAAATAAACTAATACCAATTGGCAGAGATTGAATCACTGTATATTCTCCAGCAGGCAATTTTTAGTCAATGTTTTGTCTACCTAGACTAGCAAACTAATTTAATTAATGTATCCCCTCGATGTTTCTAACTTTAGGTAGTTGTAAATAGTTAGGGAGTAGGAAATAGGGAGTGGGGAATGGGGAATGAGGAGTAGGGAATAGAAAATATACTACTAACTACTAACTACTAACCACTAACCACTAACCAATAACTATTCAAAGACGTATTTTTGAGCAACTTTCCAGTAACGAGAAAAGCGTTTTAAATCGATAAAGCCGTCATAATCCAAAAATGGATCGACTTCAAATATTTCTAATTCTTTGGAAGTTTCAATTTCATCGCAAATAGTATCAAAACGCGGGCTTGGGCTATCTGTAGTGACAACTTGATTAGCATTGTGTTCTTTGGCAAAAGCTAAAACTTCTTTTACAACATCACCACGACGAATTACAACAGGTAATTCTAGCAAGCATTCGTAAATAAAAGCGATACGTTTAAGGCTTATTTGCCATTCTTGTAATAAAGCATCATCCCAAACCCAGATAGCGGGGGTATTCGGGTATTCATCAAGTGCGGGATTTTTGGGGCTTAGACAGTCACCATGTACCCAGATGATTCTGTTAGACATAGGATTTTAACAACGGATGCGTTTTTTTAGATTTTAGATTTTGCGAAAACTTGACGGGGAGATATTCTTCCCGTCAAAGTTTTCAAGACGGATTTTAGATTGTGAATTAGTTAAAAGTCAATATTAATATAGAGTTAAAGCGGGTGATTAATATAAATTTTATTCAGAGCTTTTTAGCATAATGTTTAATTTAGATAGAATTCAAACTTTAGCTCAATCTTACTCGCCACAAGAAATGTTTGCAGCTTTAGTATGGCAGCGAAGATTTAATTTATTTGATGGTGAAGAAGTTATTACCGATTTATACAATCATCAAGATTTATGGGAAAGCTTTGTTTTTTGTAAACCTGTATTTGCACCAGATGAAGATGGATTAAGTTTCAATGGTTTAGTTGATACTCTGTTAGCTTTAGCAAATTATCGTCCAGTGCCAGAAACTAGTATTATTCAATTTATTGCCTATCCAGCAGATACCTTGTATATTCTGGCAGAAAACAAGGATACGACAGTTTCTCAATTGGTAGAATTAGGTAAAAAATGGCGGGCTGATGATGTTTATATTGATGATGATAATAGCGAAGAATACGAAAGTAATCTTAGATTTTTATTCAGGCTAAAATTACAAGGCGCAATTCGAGATAAAACAGTTAAACAACGTAAAGATGCAGTGGTAATTTGTTATTGGTGGGATTAATAAATTCAATAAAAAACCTCTCTGTGGTGCGTTGCGCTTTGCGACAACACACCCTAACTACTAACTAAAATCTAATTTTAATTAAATCGATTAAGTATCTTAACTAACCAATAAAACCTGTAATTACCAACGGAAGAGCGATTAAGGCAAATATAATAAACACAATAGTTCCAGGATCGATTTTGATAGTATTTTTATCTTCTTCTTGGCTCATGTCACAAATTAGGGGAGAATTGATTA
>JBCCLY010000003.1:0-21459 GCA_039026655.1 Cyanobacteria bacterium P01_C01_bin.38
TCTAGCAATTTTTTGTCCTGTAATTACGCTTTTAACGGGTAATAATCCTAAACCTCCAAATCTGCCTGCTTGCCCTTCTATCCCTTCTGGATCGGCTATCATTTGACCTAAAATTTGAAAACCACCACATATTCCTAATACCGTACCGCCAGCAGCAGCATAGTTTTGAAGCTGTTCGGCCATTCCGGTTCTTTGCAGTAGTAATAAGTCAGGTATGGTAGTTTTTGTACCTGGAAGTATTACCGCATCGGGATGTCCTAAATCGTGCTTTGGACTTACGTATTTTACTCCAACGCTAGGTTCTGATTCTAAAGGATCGAAATCGGTAAAGTTGGCTATTCGCGGTAATTTAATTACTGAAATATTTAGTTCGCCATTAAATTTACGGGGTTTTCTTTCCAGTAAATCAAGGGAATCTTCAGCAGGAAATACCTGTTCTAAGTAAGGTATAACTCCTATAACCGGAATACCAGTTTTTTCTTCTAACCATTTGATTCCTGGTTCTAATATCGAACGCTGTCCCCGAAACTTATTAATGACGATACCTTTGATTAAAGCTCTTTCGTCTGGCTCTAACAATTCTAAAGTACCTACCACGTGGGCAAATGCTCCACCACGCTCTATATCAACTACTAATAGAGTCATAGCATTCAAATGCTTAGCAACTCTCATATTAGTAAGATCGCGGTGTTTGAGATTGATTTCCGCAGGGCTACCAGCACCTTCACAAACCAATAAATCAAATTCTGTTCCTAAATTATGTAAGGATTCTTCAATAGCTCGCCATCCCAAGTCAAAGTATTGCTCGTAATAATCTGTAGCGCTTACTTTTCCTACAGCTTTACCTTTAATAATTACTTGAGAAGTCATATCTCCTTGAGGCTTGAGCAAAACTGGATTCATTTCAATCCAGGGAACTACTCCCGCAGCCCAAGCTTGTACTGCTTGTGCATAGCCAATTTCTCCTCCATTGGCTGTAACATAAGCATTGTTCGCCATATTTTGACCTTTAAAGGGAGCCACTCGCCAACCACGTCGTGATAATATACGACATATTGCAGCACATAAAAGCGATTTTCCCGCGTGGGATGTTGTTCCCACTACCATAATTGATTTCATAATTAGCTATTATCTTTTCTTTATCGGACTTTCAATCGTTAAAGGATGAAGCTGTGCAACTTCCTTGTAAATGAGCAATAGATTTATATTCCCGTTTATAAACACTTCATAAAGGGAGTATCGGCTTCAGTATTTATTGTTCCCTTCTTAACCTCAGTGCTAACTTTCTTGGACTTATTTAATTTAAAATCAATTTAAAAAGGTAATCTAAATATACGGGTTAATGCATTTAATAGGCGATCGCCGAGTGTTGGAGCAGCCCAAGGGTTAGAAGATGCGCTGTTTACGAGTTGATGCCCTAAAGGAGTCAGCCGAAAACTATCCGTAATACCTTGCCCATCAACTTCGCGTCGCAGCAAACCGACTTCAATCAACCATACTAAAGCGTTGTCTGCTGCTAATTCTGATAAAGAGCGTTTTGTATAGTTATTATTTAGACCATTTGAACCAGAGATTTCACTCATAGCTACACGTTGTGAAAGCATTCTTTCAAATAAACTTTGCTTAAAGGGAGAGCATCTCAGCGCTCGCGAAGCTCGTTTTTGCGTGGAATCGGTATAGGTAAAACTTTTTTGAGTCTGTGAATCAACAGCAGGCATTTTGAATATATGGATTTTGCTTTAAATTACTATATTAATAGTAATTTTATTTTAATTCACATAATTTTTACAAATTAAGCCTATATTGGGCGATGTTATAAGATATTTATCGTAGATACAATTAACTGTAATAGCTTTGTATATTCATATCTTGTAGCAGTATCAGAAACCCGGTTTCTAATCGTGAAAACGTTAATATGTTGTTGTCTAACCTACAAGAAACCAGCTTCCTTTGCATTTAGTGCGAATGGTGGAAGATGTCAATATAGTAAAAAAAGGGTTTTGCGTAAGTCCTAATTTATTTCTACAAGATATATATGAAATTGTTCTTCAGCTACTATACTTCCTTTAAATTCATTTAGCTTAGTAAACTTTAGCTGACTGTTTTCAATATTGAGAGGAAAGTTTAATATAAGAACGTTTTTAGTTGAATTATTTTTGATAGCCGCATCAATTTTTTCAACAAGTTTCGATTGACTATTTATATACTTTCTTTGATGGTTATTAAAAAAGCTACCAAATTGTTCGTATTCTATATAATATATTTTTCTTTCTAAATAAGCAGAAACAGGTGAAATAAGAGTATCTCTACTGCCAAGAATAAATTCTCCTGCTAATCCTTTTTCTTGAATAAATTGCGATGCTACCTTACTTTTAGAAAATGGGAAAACTAAGTCCATACTGTAAGCATATAAGCCCGATAACACTTGAATTAATAAAATTACTGTAATAACTGTCTTCTGATATTTTTTTAAACTATAGGTTATTTTTTTGAATTTTTGAGGAATATCGTATGATTTGCTTGTTAATCTACTAATCCAGATGCAAGCTAAAAAAAGTATAAATAAATTGCCATGATGTCTTAAAGTTCCCTGATATTTTAACCATGTAAATAATATTATTCCTCCACTACCAGATAAATATAAGAATAGAACAACTGGTTTATCAAGAAATATAACTATTGAGTAAAATAGCAAAAACAATGACATCAAGGAAGCTAATAATGTCAAAATAAATGAATCTTTGACAATATTAATACTCCAGAAGTTGTAATCAGTAAATTTAGGTATGGGAATGTAGCTGTACCAAATTGCCCTTACAGAATATCCCAAAGGTTTTAATAAACTTAAGAATAAATCAAATTTGGATGTAACTGTTTCTTGTCCAATATTTTGCTGTATATCTTTGGCAGTGTCTTGTATGGCGACAGGAAGTAACTGAAAAACGCATATACCTATACCTAAAAATAATATTATTAAGCCTATACTTAGACTACTTATCTGTTTGCGACTTAATTTATATTGATGTAATTTATTTTTATGTATTCTAATTGAATCAATTATTAGAGTAGCAGTTAAACATAAACATATGATTAGACAGTAAATATTTACATTTGCGAGGAGAGCTAAGACTGAAAATAAACCAATCAAATTCCTGCTTTTTCGAGTGAAAAGATAGCAAAACAGAAAAATTAATAATAATCCCAAATTATAATTTCTACTAATAAGATTATATTCAAACAGAGAAAAATAGCTAAATGCAAATAGGGTTTTTTCTACAATATTAAATGGCGAAAGTTTGACAAAAATCCAAACAGAAGCAGTGGAAATCAGTATATGAAAAAACTGCATTGCAAAAGGATTATGAGTAAACTTCGCGATAAAAAACAAACATAAGTGCCATAATCCTGGATGCCCCTCATATTTTAAATTTTCATATAAGTCAGTTAACGTAGAAGCATCTCTTGCTATTAACCATGCCTGAGTTTCATCGCGCCACATCTCATGATTCAGGATGCCGATAAAACTAAGGATAAAGAAAGCTAAGATAATACAGTTTGAGTAAGTAAGATATTTTGATAAAAAGCTATTTTGTTGAGTAAGCCGTTTTTGAGTAGTAGCCATCGGTTGTTTAAACAGTTTAAACTAAATTTTTTACAAGTATTGCCTTCAATTTAATTAATTACTCGTTTGATGAGTTCTTTCCCAGAAAAAACCTGCTACACCGGCAACTTGGGAGACAAATAGTAAGGCAGATAATAATAATTTTGGTTGAGCGGTTGGTTGCGATAAAGGGTATTTCAATAAATTCAAATAAAATGATATTGGCTCAACTTTAATTTCTCTATGAGCGCGTTTTGCGCGAACTTGATGAAAGCAGAAAGCACCACGCCCGTAAAAAAAGTGCTGTCGCCAATAGCTTGACAATGTTAATTTATGAGCATGATACACCTGAACTTCCGGCGCATAAACCATTTGATTGCCGTATTGCAGCCACCTATCGCAAAATTCTCTATCTTCTGCTGCTGCCCGAGGATAAGTTGTATCAAACCCGCCGATTTCGTGAAAGTGTTGTGTTGATATAGCAATATTATTGGAAGCAAAGAAGGTTGCTTTTTGAGGATTAGCGTTGTAATAGCTGTAAAGATAGTTAATTAGCTCTTGAGATGCAGTAGAAAACGGATTGTTGGAAAGTATATTGATTGTTTTTCCCCCAATTAAGCAATCTGGAGCATTCGCAAAATTAGCAGCAATGGTTTCTAACCAGTTTGGTGCGGGTTTACAGTCATCGTCGGTAAAAGCTAAAAAATTCCCCTTTGCTTGTTTTGCACCAGTATTGCGAGCGGTTGCAGGGCCTTGATTTTTTTGTTTAATTAAAGTAATTTCTAAACTATCTTTGAATCGTTCGACTACTGGTGCGAGTGGGATTTTACTACCATCGTCAACTACTATCACTTCAAAGAATTCCCGAGGATATTCTAATTGAGTTAAAGATTCAAGACAGCCTGCTAATCTTTCAGGGCGATTATAAGTCGGGATAACGATAGAAATAAATGGGGTTTGTTGTTTCATGATTGAGATGGCAACTAATATTTTATTGAGAAATGAAGTAGAACCTAGTAAAGTTTATGGATTAGTTATCTGCATTTTTATTTTCGCTTAAATCGTACAAGTAAGCTGAAGCTTCCGTACTTTTATAAGAATCAAGTTTTTCTCCTTTACGGTTAATCAATTGTAAAAATGCATCTTCCTCATCAAGGGAAGACCTGCGGTCATAAGCGTGAGAAAATACAAACCATACTCTCTTATTTCCGATTAAATTATTGATTTCATTTTCAAAAATACTCCAATCATTTCTAGCATACTTGCCAACAATTATTTGCGGCGGATAAGAAGGAAGTGCAGGTGCAAACCAATCTTCTGGAATTTTGTTTTCAACTTTATTCTCTGGATTATAATTAAAATTGTAGCGATTTAGATAATATTTGAAAGCGTATTGTGCAGCATAATAAACATAAATAACATCTCCAGCTTTTTGATTTTTTTCAACGTAGTTAAGAACGGGCTTTATATCTTCTCGTATGCGCTGATATTCAAAGTATGGAGGTGGTATTTGAGGCGCGTTTAAACTTAAAGCTACGTAATAAAATGGATGGAAAAATAATAATACTACAAAGCCGATACTAAAAATTTTAAAATTGTCACGAGTTTTTTCAATAACTTGCTGGGTTCCTTCTGCTATTATGATGAACATTAAAGGAATTATAAATAACAACAATTGACCTTTTACAGGATATTTATGCAATCCTGAAGCCAATAATGTCACAAATAAAGGCGATATTAATAAATAAAATTTTTGTTTATTGCGACTAAATAACGATTGACAACCAATTATAAAAGCTAATGCCGCAATTCCAGTTAAATATAAACCCAATGGATAATTAAATATTTCAAAAAATGTCTGAGGATACCACTTTAAATCGGCTAAACTTAAAGGAGGTAGCGGCATAAATGAATTGTGATTGCTATCCCAAGATTTTTGCAAAGCTGCGTTGTTACTTAGTTCTCGGATCGAAACTATATAAAAAGCGATAAAGCTCGTTAACCATACTAAATAAACTGCAATATATTTATAGATTTTCGACCATTCACGTTGAACCCAAGCTGAAATTAATAAAGTTAGACCTATACCCGCTAAAATGAAAATAGAAGGATGAGAAAACCAGATAGCTATTGCACCAACAACAGCAAAAGTTATTAGTTGGACATAAGTTATTTTCTTTCCTAATTGCTGAATAGCTAAAAAATATAAAAGTAATGCTACTACTACATCGCTAGAATATTGCTTAAGCTCAGCAGAATAATAAATAAGGCGATCGCACAAAGCAAAAAGCCCAATAGCAATGGCTGTGGTTGTCAGCGTACCAAACCATCTGGCTATTTTGTAAAATAAAAAAATTGATAGTATTCCAGATAAAAAAGGAAATAATCGTAGAGAATATTCGCTGCTACCAAAAAGTTGAGTAGCAAATTTTACTGCTAGCAGAAATCCGATAGGGGCACCTTGATTGTATTCTAAAGGCTGAAAAAGTTCTAAATAAGACCGATCGAGAATATTTAAAGCAACAAAACTTTCATCAATCCAAAGCGAATGGTTAAGTAGGTATTGAGTGAAACGTAGAAATAACCCAATACAAATAAACAGCCAAATTAATCTATTTAATGTAAATAATTCAGCAAGTTTACTAAATAACTTATTTTCTAATATTCTTTTATCTAAAGATGAAGAATTGCCCATATACTTCTCCGCTAATTAAAATTATTTTTGATTATTTTTTACCTTTTGAACGAATAGCTTTTAAGTTTTCTAACACTTCTACAGTTGCTTGTTTGCCTCCAGGAAGAAAAATCCATAATAGTAAATAAAGCAAACCGAATACTATTGAGTGGATAATAAGTTGAATAAAAGTATTACTGATATTTATAAATGTAAATTTACTAATAGAAAATAACACTACTGCTGCAATTACAGATGCAAATGCAGAGCGCCACACACTGCCGAAAAAATCAAGCAAACTCAAAGGAGAGTCTTGGAGGCAAAAAATAACCGATGGTACAGCGAGCAAACATAAAGCTGTTGTATAGCCAAGTGCAACACCATATGCGCCCCATTGAGATCCAATAGCAACTGCAATAATCATTGTCGGAGTATGAATTAAACCCCAGCGCAACTGTCGCTTTGTTTGCCCAGAAGAAACATAAAGCCATTTTGTAACTCGGTACATACTGCCAAAAAATACAGCTACTGCTAATAATCTAAATAGCGGTACTGCCTCTAACCATTGATTTCCTAAAAGTACTAATAATACCTCGCGAGCTTCTACGAATAAAAAAGCTAATGCTGGAAGGCAAAGAGCAAATAGCGACATCAATCCGCGACGGCAATAAGCACGGTAAAGTTCGGGATCTTGATAAGCGCGGCTGAAACTTGAAACGGCAACATCAAAAAGCGGATGGTAAACTTGCTCAAATGAAAAATAAGCCCATTTGTAGGCAACATGATAAAGCCCTAACGCTCCAGCGCCACCAACATAACCAATTAAAATACGATCGAGCTGCATTCCTATACGAGTAATAAACCGAAAACCCGTTAAATTCGCTCCATAAGAAAACATTGCTTGCATATTAGAATCTAGTTTTGCATTTTTTTTGACGTACCTTTTCGGTCGCCAATCGCAAAAAAGCCAGTATGCAATGCTCTGAGTTACCTGCATCACAACTAACTGTAAAACCAAAGCCCAGTAGCCCCAATTAAAAAATGCAGCGGCAATAGCACTTGCCGCTGCTGCCAAGAGAGAAGCGACATCTATCAGCGTCAGCACTCCAAAACGCATTTGTCGCTTTAGTAAAGATTTGTGTTGAAAAGCTAAACATACACTCAAAGCACCAAGCGCCATGACTAAAGTAATTCCCGTCAGTTTTTCTTCTCCATAAAACCAAGCGAGAATTGGAGCCATTAACATCATGACTCCAATGACGACAATATTAATTTTGAGTGATAGCCAGAAACTTGCACTGAGTTGCTCATCCGACAGTTTGTCTCGCTGAATTGTTGCTGTTTCTAAACCAAAATTACTCAAACTATCTACAAGAGCAAGCAACGGAGCTACCATCGCTACCAAACCGAAATCGGCTGGTGTGAGCAGGCGAGCCAGCAGGGAAGTTGAACCGATGCCCAAAGCTAGCTTCAATGGTTGAGCTGCAAAGCTAATTAAGCCAGACTGAAGCGATTTTCGCTTTAAATCCGAGCGAATTGCATCAGTTTGGATATTGTCTTGAGAATCACCAATTGAAGGTTCGCTGGACATAAAGCAATGTTAATAAGTTAATTTATCAGTTAATTTATGTACGGGTAAAATAAAATTTAGCCAGCGACTATTTTCAAAAAACTTCTCTTGAAGGGCGAACCTATACGAGCAAAAGTATGAAGAGGATGAAGACGCATTGCCCAGCCAATACTTTTTAAAGCTGCTTGCCTTTGACCTAACTTATAAGATGTGATTGCATGGTCGTAAATAAAGTTGGCAAACATTTTAGGGTGCATTTCAAATAGTTGTTTATGCTTGGATAATAAACGGTTGAAATTGCGCTGACGCAGTAATGGATTTGATGAAACTCTTTCGCCTTGATGTTTAGA
Source organism: Cyanobacteria bacterium P01_C01_bin.38 (assembly GCA_039026655.1). Taxonomy (GTDB): domain Bacteria; phylum Cyanobacteriota; class Cyanobacteriia; order Cyanobacteriales; family Nostocaceae; genus Rivularia. Next base: position 8,196 of record JBCCLY010000003.1, read on the forward strand.
TAGTCGATAAGTCACTACAGGTAAACCATATAGGGAGCAGACTGGATTTAATCTTAAGAATAACTCTGTATGAACCCGAGAAGTAAATGATTCATCAAAACCACCAATTCCAAGCAGCACTTCCTGCTCTACAACCATTGTTTGCTTGGTATAAAATGATTTATCTCGGGCAATTTCTTCCAAGCAGAAATGAGAACCTCGTGGAAGAGTAGGTGGAATGCGCGTTTGTAAAACTCGATTGTCTTCCCCTATCTCTTCCAGCCCTGATAGCAAGGCTACAGGTTTGGGAAGACTAGTGTTTGCAAGTGCTTCTAAAGATACTTGCGCCATATGAGGCAATAATTCATCATCATCATCAAGGTAACTAATCCAACGCCCTTTTGCTAATTTAGCTCCAAGATTTCGAGATGCTGCACCTCCTTTGTTTTCTGGCTGACGAATAATTCTTAAATGCGGATGTGATGGTAATTCAAATGGTTTGGTAGAAGCATCATCAACCACAATTACTTCTATATCTTTTCTAGTTTGTGCTAAAGCACTTTTTACAGCCCTCGATAAAAGATGAGGACGATTATACGTAGGAATAATAATACTTAATAGTGGCTCCTGCATAAATACTAATTGGTATTAATATTTTGATTGTTAATTTGAATTTCTTGATAAATATCTAAAAAATTTTGGGTACGTCGTTGTTCGCTAAATTCTTCGATTGCTCTTTTGCGCCCTGCCTGCCCCATTTCTTCTGCTAATTCTCGACTACTAAGTAACTTTAATAAAGCATCTGTAAGGGCTGCAATATCTCCCGGTGGAACTAAAAAACCAGTCTCGTTATTGTTAACAATTTCTGGTTGTGCCCCCGTAGCGCTAGCAATTACAGCCGTACCTCGCATCATTGCTTCGGTGGTAACGTTACCAAAAGGCTCTGCCCATAATGAAGGTACTACCTGCAACCAAGCTGCATCGAAGTGATACTCTAATTCTGCACGGGTTATATGTCCCAACCATTTTACACTGTTATTTATTCCTAATTCTTCAGCTAAGGATTTTAAATTTTCTGCTTCTACTCCTTGCCCTGCAATAATTAATTCAGCTTCGGGTACCTGTTTCTTTACTTTTGCAAACGCCTTTAATAAAACGTCAACTCCTTTTTCCCAAACTAATCTTCCTGCAAAAGCAACTTTTGGTGGGTGACTAAGAGGTAAACGTAATTTCCGCTGGGGTACGCCATTATGAACTACTTTTACTGGTGTAATTCCTTCTGCTTCTAAATTCGCTTTCATTGCATGACTCAGCGCCACTACTGTATTAAAAGCGTGTCGCCAGCGCAACCACATCTGTCGCTGCGCCATATATACCATCCAAGATTGGGGTGTTAAGCAACCATGATGCAAGCAAGCTTTACCAGCTTTATATTTACAAGGACTGCCATCAGGTAGTAATTTGGTACCTAGAGGACAAATTGCTTTGTATACCGCTGTTTGATATAAGCACGGCACATTTTCAAGTAGTGGTAAAATCAGCGGTGAAAGCTGCCACATAAACATCCGCACGTGAACCACATCCGGTTGAAATTCCTCCAAGGCACGGCGCAAATTTAGGTAAGCTGACACATTCGTGGTTTGCGAAATTACTTGAAAAAGGGTATTTGTACCGAAACAACTGTATTCTGAAAGCAAAGGGCTATCTGCTACTGGTTTAGCTTCACTTGCAAACAAACGTACATCGTGAGATAACGAGCGCAAGTTATCCCGCAGAGAAAGCATTTGTGTCTCCGCACCTCCAGTAGCAGTACCAACATCATTAAGTAGAAGGATTTTCATTTTGAGGGATTAGGGAGTAGGGAGTAGGGATTAGGGAGTAGGGATTAGGAAAGGAATTTTGTCGATTTTTGCATGATGCGGCAATCATAATTAATCAATTAGAATTGATATTACCTATTACCTATTACCTATTACCTATTCCCAGTTCCCTATTCCCCATTCCCTATTTCAAACTTTAGATAATGTTTGTTGTGAAGCTATATTCGGAGTTGTTTTGGGTTGAAGATGTTTTTTAGCATAAGCATTAGTAAGATAGCGATTTAATGATTTTTCTATGGGTGCTAACAAACCGTACATTAATACTTTTTGCAGAAATTTATTGTGAATACCAAAACTTAAAAAGCGAACTATTGGCATTAAGATTGTATTTCTACGTCTCCAACCCAATGCTTTATATTTGTGTTGAAAATATCCGTCTTCAGCTAGATTCCATTTTTGCCGGATGCGTGAAAGACTTCCAAGCTCCCAAGCATCGCTCCAACGCAACATATAGTAGTGTAAATCGCTGAATTTTAAGGGTGATGTGGGAACGTAAGTAACTAGACTTTCCGGCTCAAAGTAAACGCTACCGCCATTTTTAGCAACGTTCATACAAAAGTCGAGATGTTCTTTAGTATTAAGCATCTGTTCGTCAAATGTTCCTAAGTGCTGGAATATTTCGGTACGAACCAACATAACGTGAAACTCGCAAAGTTCGGTTTCTGTACGTTCTAATTTGACTCGCGGATCTGTTATTTGTTTACCTTGTTTGTACATCTTCTCACGCAAGCGCCGTCTACCTTTGGCATCAACAACGATGTGAGATTCTCCACCTGCAAAGTGAATTTCTTGATGTAAAGGCAAATATTGAAACATTAACGGTCCAACTATAGTAGCTCCGGTTTCTTCAGAACAGTTTATCAATGCTTTTAACCATCCGGAAGCAGGAATAATATCGTTATCGGCAAAGAGAACATATTTAGTATCTACTTGTGCCAAACCAATATTTCTAGCGGTATTAGGAGTTAAATAATAATCGGTACGAATTAATTTAAAACCTTTTTCTTGCGCTTGATTCTGCAAATATTCGCGCATTTTTTTCGGAGAATTTCCGTCTACATATATTAGTTTAAACGGAATTTGAGTATTTTCATAAATACTTTCTAAGGACTCGCGGGTATAGCTAAAACGCTCGCGAGGGGAAACAATAATTGTTACTTGAGGTTCGCTCATAACTGATTAAATCTCAAAAATAAAGGTTGAACAAATTGATTGATAGGGAATGGGGAATGGGGAACAGGGAACGGGGAATAAGAAATTGTTAGTTGTTGCTAACTTTTTAACGGCAGTCATTTAAGTTTTTTAGTTGGAGCATACTAGGTGCTGACGAATCTAAAAAATCTTACTTCATATGCGGCAAACGCTTGTCTGGACATAGACTAGCGTAAATCTATTCCCTGTTCCCTATTCCCTGTTCCCTATTTATTATTTTTAGAAGCTAAAGCGGTCAAATCGTTATCATCTTTTGATGAAGATATTTCTTTCCATTCTTCTTTGGTAAAATCTTCGTGATATGAACGTTCAACATTTACGTTCCATAAATCGTGTTTTTCTCCTAAGAGATTTTTCGCTGCTAGCAAAGCTGTGAGCATAGAATGATCTTGATTATTATAACGATGCATTCCATTACGACCAGTAGTTTGCAGATTTTCAAATTGCTGCAAATAATTTTGAATTACGTCTAAATGCTGGCGATAATCTCTGTCGTAGACTGGATAGGCTTTTGGTTGACGGATTACAACTCCATCTTCGACAACTGCACCTTTTGCTAATCCTAAAGTTTCTAATTCTTGTTTGGCTAACTCTATTAATTCTTCATCTGTTTTTGACCACAAAGAATCGCCAATATTGCTGAAATATTCCATACCCAAGCAAGTTTTACTTAAATCCGGAACCATTTCAACACTCCAATTCTTGAAATTCTGAATCCGCCCTACTTTTACTTGGGGAGAGTGAATATAAATCCAGTTGTCTGGGAATAAGTCTGGTGCATCTACAATCAATGACACAATTAGAAAGTCTCGATATTTCAGACCATTTGCAGCTTGTAATACCTCGCTAGGTAATGCCGGGTCCATTTTCTGAACCAGTTTATTCAAAGGCATACTGGAAATATAATTATCAGCCTCAAACTGAATTAAATTATCATCGCGTTCGGCAATTACTTTAGTAATACGCTGCCCCGATCGCTCCATTCCCAGTACTTTCGTATTCATATGCACTTCACCGCCAGCTGCTTCGATCTTTTCGGCGAAGCGTTCCCACATCATCCCCGGTCCTAATCTAGGGTAATCAAATTCTTTGATTAAAGTCTTGGTGTCATTTTTGCCAAACAAAGCATTTAATACTGCTGTTTTAACCGATAAACCTTTAATACGCTGGGCTGCCCATTCTGCTTGAATTTGATTGCAGGGAATTCCCCAAACTTTTTCGGTATAGGTTTTGAAAAATGTTTTATAAAGGCGATCGCCGAATCGATTTGTTACCCACTGCTCTAAATTTTCTTCTATAGGCAGCGGTTGACGCTTTGCTTGCAGATAAGACCAAATAATTAAAAAACTTTCGGAAATTCCCAACTTTTGCAGAGTATCAAACGCACTCAAAGGATATTGAAAAAACTTACTTTGATAATAAATCCGCGACATACGCGGAGTCTTTACAAAATCGTCTTCTAAAACCTCATACCAAAGGTCTTGCACTTCTTGTACTTTGGTAAAAAATCTATGTCCACCAATATCAAAGTGATACCCTTTATACTTCTCCGTTCGAGAGATTCCACCTACTTTGTCTGACTGTTCCAAAACTACAGGTTTAATACCATTTTTGACTAGATGGTAAGCTGCGGTAAGCCCTGCCGGACCTGCACCGATAACTACAACTTGATTGTTTTGCATTTTTGACTATTAGAAATATTATTCTTTTGCAACTTTTTTAATTACTGGAAACAGATCGACTACAGAAATTATCCACCTGTTGACTGTATATCTTGCCGAACCTATAGCAAAAGCTAAACCACCATAGAAGTAATAAAACCAATGCCACGGAATGACTCGTAAAGTGAATCCTAAACCGCGCTTTTCTAAGAAAAAGCGGTAAACAGATAGATTAATTCCCAAAAGTACTAAACTTAGTAACGCAGCTACACCCAAAAATCCAAACCACCAAAAGCTTAGAACCAAATTAATCAAAACAGCATAAATCAGAATTATGCTTAAACGACTTGAGACTCCTAAATTCAAATCATTATTCAATTGACGTTGACTTAAAATCAATTCCGTCCAAGGTAAAGCACGGTAAAATATCTCCGCTTTCAACAAAGATATAGTTTCCCAACGCTTCAAATGCTTCACCTGTAAATCCTTCCAAAGTCGGATTTTATAACCAGCACCTCTGATACGATAGCCAAGTTCGATATCTTCTATACTCGGTCTTTTATAACTCTCATCAAATCCCCCTAGAGAAAGAAATACTTCACGACGAATAGCTCCACAAGCACCCCAAAATGTGAAAGCTTCTTCACTAGCAATTTGATGATTGTAATGATGAAATAAGTTTTTATATTGCGATAAAAAGTTACTTGCTCCGGGTTCATCATCATAGGAACCAATTAGAGCAGCCAATTTAGAATCATTCTCAAAACCTTTCTTTACTTGAGCGATCGCCCTCGAAGAAACAACTACATCAGCATCTACAAAATACAGAATATCACTAGTAGCTACACTTGCACCAAGATTCCGCGCTTTTGCAGGGCCACCATTCACAGGCATCCTGATTACTTTTGCGCCAAATTCTTGCGCTACCAGCCAAGAGCCATCTGTATCTGCATCCGAAACTACTATTATTTCCGAAGGGGAAATCGTTGATTTTTCCAGACTAGATAAGCATTGACGAAAACTGTCTCCTCCGTTGTGTACTGGGATGATTACTGAAACAGTTAGTTCAGTAGATGTTACCATTATCAATTAATTCCTCACTACTCCAAAATTCAGCTTTTATCTATTTAGATTTTTGCTAAATTAGCCTCATAATTGGATTGTTAGTCTGAACTTTTTTACAAGCTTGAATATTGACATAATCATTAGAGAATAATAATAAGCAGTTATGAAGATAATTCAACAAAATTCTTCTTAAATTTACAAATATAAAGTTTTGATGAATACTGCTCATTTCCTATTGATAAAGTATAAAATTAATTTTTACAAGAATATTTCAGTCTAATAGGCTACAAAAGCAACATAAAGGTGTGAGTACATAATTTAATAAATTCTGGAAAATTATTAATTAATCATTTTCAAAATCTGCTAAAGCCAGTTAGTTAAGTTATCAAAAAGATAAAATTAGAGTAAAAAGTATATTACCCGTATTTTTTTTCGGTATAAAAGTCATATTTTTTCTAGAATACCAAGTGATTTTAGGTACCAAAAAATGATTAATATTGTAAGTGCATATTTATCCCAAGGGAATGTTTTCAGCATTAGCACACTGTTTACTAATAAATTCAGAAAGCAAGATTGAGGCGGTTTGAAAATCTCAAGCAAGTTAGAAATGCGAGAAAATAAAGCAAAATTAACTTCAAAAAATCGTTTGGTAGCAGTCTTACTATTTTGATTAAAATTCCGTGAACTATTAAAGGTGGAAAAATTATAAATAGTAATAATAAAATAGAAGCTAAAATTATCTTTTTACGAGTGAATAAATTTGAAATATTTGGTTTTGTTTATATTAGGTTGCAAATAATTTTGAGCAAGTTATTTTAATTACATACTCGCGTGGGCTAGCGGAATTTATTTATTGATGGTACTCCCATTCCGCTCTAAGATTACCGAACAATTGTAGGTTGGGTTGAGGAACGAAACCCAACGTCGGTGTTGGGTTTCACTCCGTTCAACCCAACCTACGTCATGGGAAATCTTCTACCGGGAAGGGAGTATCAACATCATAAAATAATCAAATGATGATCGATAGTTTAGCTGTGAAGCAAAATAGACTTGATTATAGAACAAAATTTATTGTCTCCATAAGATATATTTTTGACAAATGAGACTAAAAAATAATCAAGTTGTTAATCGTTAATAAAAAGCGCGAGTATTCACGATAAAATACTCACTGCAACCGATTTAACTTAATTTAACTAAAGATATGCCTCTACCAGTTGGAACCGAAGCCCCAAATTTTACAGCAAAAGATACTAACGGCAATACAGTTTCTTTGTCAGATTTTAAAGGCAAGACAGTAGTTTTGTACTTCTACCCCAAAGACGATACTCCTGGATGTACCAAGCAAGCTTGTAGCTTCCGAGATGCTCAATCGCAATATCAAAGCAAAGATATTACGGTTTTGGGTGTAAGTGCAGATGATGAAGCTTCTCATCAAGCATTTACTCAAAAATTTAATTTGAATTTTCCCTTGCTAGTTGATACCGATAAAACTCTAATCAAAGCTTTCGATGTTGATGGCGGCGGCTATGCGAAGCGCGTTACTTTCGTTATTGATGGTGATGGCAAGATTAGCAAAATTGACGATAGCGTTAATACCAGCACTCATGCTGAAGATGTTTTAAAATCTTTGGGTATGTAATTTCGATATTTACAAAAAAAAATAGAGACGTGATGTATCGCGTCTCTACATTTGTACAAAATTATCTAGATTAATTAATTCTAATTTTCAGTAGCAGGTGTAGTTTGCGCTGGAGTGTAAACTGGGAAAGCGAAATCAAACTGTTGGTTTGTAGGTTGCTGCTGCTGACGTTGTTGAAGTAGTCTTCGCTGCTTTTCACGGAATGAGCCTGCTTCAGAATTTATTTGCTGCCTATTTTGAGAAGAAAATCCCTGCCAGTCAACAACACCAAGCTGCGAGCGATGAATCAAATCCATTGGATTGAAACTGCCACCTTCACCACCGTAAAAAGAACCATTATCACCTTGTTTTGTATCTAAAGGTTCTGCTTGATAGCTTGATGGCACAGAAGAATCTTGACTGGTTTGAGCAAAGCTTGCTTCGGGCGCAGCTAAAAAGCTGATTCCAAGCCCTGTAACGGTTGCGGCAACTAATTTATTAAATCGTGACGATATTTTCATTGCTTTTTTCCCCTCTTATGATTAAAACTAATCCTTCTATTCTACGCAAGAGTACGACGTAAACGGGATTGAATGCTTAACAATGCTACAATCGCAAAGCCTGACAATACCAGTATTGCACCGCCGAAAGTTACATCTCCCCAAAAAGCCTGCATCACTACACTATTAAATCCCCAAGTGTCATGAGTGTATAAATAGCGAATTGGTTCAATTGCATAGCTTAGAGGATTAAGTGCTGCCACAACTTGCAACCATTTGGGCATAAATGCTAGCGGAGCTAAAGCAGTACTTGCGAATAACAGCGGTAAATTAGTCACAAAAATTATTGCAATTAACTCAATATGCCCTGGTAAAGCAAAAGCTAAACCCAATGAAAGAGCCGTTACACCCAAAGCCAGTAGAAAAACTATTAAAGCGATCGCGCTTAAACCTGCGGCACTTGGGATACCTGCACCTAAAAACGATGCAGCAACTACAATTATTGCTGCTTGCAACAAAGTTTGGCTAACAATAAAGATTGCTGAAGCAAAAACAATAGAAAAACGCGATGCCAAAGGAGCAACCAATAGCCGATTCAAAAAGCCGAATTCTCTATCAAACATTACCGGCAAACCAGCATTAAGCGCACCAGCAAACGCAGTAAAAACTATGATTCCAGCAGTCAAAAACTGACCATAATTTGTAGTATTACCGAAAATCCCTTTCGGTGCATTTTGAAACAGTGCGCCAAACAACACCAGCCACATTACAGGTTGAATAATGCTAGCCACCAAAGTTGAAGGGCGGCGCTTCAACTGAATAAATAGACGACGAGTCAAAGCCAAAGTTTCTTGTACTAACTCGCCAAAAGCACTTTGATTAGCATCGCTATACAATTGCGGCGATGCAATTTTCTGCAAATTAATATCCGATTCGGAAGAAAAAACAGTACCACTCATAACAATTTTAGATTTTTGATTTTGGATTTTAACAACGGATGCGTTTTGTTTTGGATTAAAACTTAAGGGTTAGGGATAGTGTTTGGCAACGGATGGCGTTTGGTTAGGGATGGAGTTTGGCAACGGATGGCGTTTGGCAACGGATGGAGTTTGGTTAGGGATGGAGTTTGGCAACGGATGGCGTTTGGTTAGGGATGGAGTTTGGCAACGGATGGCGTTTGGTTAGGGATGGAGTTTGGAGTTAAGAATTAAAAGTTATTAATGCACTACTACCAACTACCAACTACCAACTACCAACTACCAATGCCCAATCCCCAATCCCCTATTCCCCATCCCCCATTCTTTATTTCATACTTTGTTTCTTTTCAGCTTTCATATCTCTGGTGCCTACTGCGGCTAATTCGGCATCCATCAAAGTACGCCCTGTTGCTGCTAGATACACATCATCTAAACTAGGGCGAGATTGTGCAATTCCGAAAGTTGGTAAATCGGCATCATTTAAAGCTTTCTGTATAGTAATCAAAGCATCATTTTGCTGAGAAACTACCAAATTTATTGAGTTGCCTTGAGCGCCGTTAACGATAACTTCTTGAACGAAAGGTAGGGAAGTGAGCAAATCTTTGGCTTTTTGTGCCTCATCATCAGGAGTAAATTCTCGAATACGAAGAGTAACTCTATCTCCCCCTACTTTATCTTTTAATTGTGATGGTGTTCCTGTAGCAATTACCTCACCGCGATCGATTATTGCTACTCTGTCAGCTAAAGCATCAATTTCTTCTAAATAATGGCTGGTAATTAATACTGTAGTTCCTGCTTCTCTTAATTTTCGCAGAAATTCCCATACCACAAAACGACTTTCGATATCAAGCCCAGCAGTTGGTTCATCCAAAACTAGTACGGTAGGTGCGTGAAGCAATCCTGCTGCTAAATCTAAGCGTTTGCGTAAACCGCCAGAATAAGTACCTGTTTTTTTATTAGCGTATTCTTGTAAACCAAGTAATTCTAAAACGGTATCAATACGCTCTTTTGTTACTTTTGCAGGAATATGGTAAAGCGCTGCTTGTAATTGTAATAACTCTCTTCCGGTAAGCACTTTATCTAAAGCAACTTCTTGAGCAACGTAGCCAAGACGTTTTCGAGCATCTCTAGGATTATCTATTACCGAGATACCACTCACTTCAATTTTACCTGCATCTACAGTAGTCAGAGTACACAAAGCACGCAAAGTAGTAGTTTTCCCCGCACCATTAGGTCCGAGTAAACCAAAAATTTCCCCTTGTTCAACTTTAAAGGAAATATTCTTAACGGCTTGGGTATTGCCGTAAGACTTCTTTAAATTTTCGACTAGAACGGCAGCAGACATTGGACATTAACTCTTAAATATACAAAACTCAACAAATTCTACCTTCATTTTAGAAGTGAAGCGGCGTTTTGAATTAGGTCGCAAGGAAGAATTGAGAATTGGGCATTGGGAATGGGGGATGGGGCATTGGTAGTTGGTAGTTGGTAATTGGTAGTTGGTAGTTGGTAGTTGGTAGTTGGGGATGGCAATTTTTCCTTATCACCTTGTCTCCCCATCTCCCGTGAATTACCAATTACCTATTACCCACTACCCACTACCCATTACCCATTACCCATCTTGTCATCTACATAAAGTAGCAACAAATGTATCAAGGGGCTTAAGAGAGGTATTTATATCGATTACGCAATTGGGGTGTGAGTGTAAAAATTAGCTTAAAAACTACGGAGATTCACCTTCATGGATGAACGCCGTCTGCGAGAATACATTGCCCTGATTAAACAGCTTTTGAATTGTCCGACTGGAGAGGAATTTGTAGTCTTAAAAGCTAATGCTCAATTGATTGATGAAGATTTAATTATGGTGATGGAACAAATCGCCATCAAAGCTGAAGATACTGGTGCAACTGGAACTGCTGAGTTTTTGAGACATTTGGCGGAGGAATTAAGGGTTATGTTAGCACAAGCTACAAAAACCTTTGATTCTGAAGATGATGAACGTTCTTCTGCTTATTTGCAACTGATTGAAACGTTAATGAGTTGCCCTTCGGGAACTGAAGCAGAAATATTGCGAAAAAATCAAGATTTAGTTGATACGCAATTTGTTTTAACTTTAGGACAAGTCGCGGGAATAATGGCAGAAATTGGCGAGCAAAAAGCTTCGGATTTTCTCCAAAGTATTGCTACTCCTTTGGCTGAAGGAGTTAAAAATTCTTTGCCACCTGTTCAATCTTCCCAAAATTATATCGATTTTTTGGGTGAGGTATTACGGACTATTTCTAAAACTAATGGCAATGCAAAAGTGCTGTATCCACTATTTGCTGCGAATTTAGATAAGCTAAATACGTATTTTTCCCAAGTAATGGAAGACTGGGTAAAAAAAACTATAGAAAAATTACAGCCGTCAATAGTTCATAGTGTCTTAGTAGATATTGTAAATTTTAGTGTATTAATTCAGCAGTTTTCTTTAGGTAATAAAGCTGAGAACTTAGAAATTGCTATTAAAGGTTATCAGATTGCATTAACTTACTTCAATCGCGATAAGTACCCAGAAGAATGGGCTGGAACCCAAAACAATCTTGGTAATGCTTTGGTTGAGCGCATGACTGGGAACAGTGCAGATAATTTGGATCGAGGTATTGATTGTTTCAATTTGGCATTAGAAGTCTACGAGCGCGACGTATTTCCTGAAGATTGGGCAATGACTCAAAATAATTTGGGTACTGCTTATAAAAGTCGCGAAAATGGTGATAAATCAGAAAATATCGAAATCGCAATTCAACATTATTTCGCCGCACTTGATGTATACCAACGTTCGGTATTTCCGTATCAATGGGCGACAATTCAATATAACTTGGGGAATGTGTATTGCGATCGCGTTACTGGTGACAAGGCTGAGAATATGGAAATCGCCATATTATCTTACAATGCAGCTTTGGAAGTGTATCAACCAGATTTAGTTCCCCAACAATGGGGAATGACTCAATATAATTTGGGTAATGCTTATAAACAGCGGATTCGCGGTGACAAGGATGAAAACTTGCAAAAAGCTGACGAATGTTATCAAGCTGCAATGGAAATCTACAAGCGATATCGCAATCCTGAAGAAGAATAAGTAATTGTTTTCTTCGGAACATACTTAAGAAACCCGGCTTTTGTTTTATAGAAGTCGGGTTTCTGGTATTTGAGGGAGTAGGGAGTAGGGAGTAGGGAGTAGGTAGTGGGGAGTAGGGAACAGGGAACAGGTACAATAAAATATTTAAATTAAAAATCTTAAATCCTATCTTCTGTTAACTCAGCAATTGGCAAGATATGATAGGTACTTAAGCGCACACCGTACATATTACAGAATTCTTGACAATGAAAGCCCACGGTAGAGTCAAAAACTATAAATTATGATAATCGCAAAATTTGTTTTATTCGTTTTACCCTTAATTGTTGCTTCCATGTTGTTTTTAGTAAATCCGGCAACAGCATCTGTTGCTGATTCTACATCTATTACAACAGATATTAATTCAGCTAACTCACAACCCGTTCATAAATTTGTAACGCTAAATCAGGTAGATAATTCCAATCCTATTCTCGATCAACTTGGTTGCAATTGCGCTTATTGCGCTGGCGTTAATTCTCCATTACAAGGTAAATTACCAATTCCCAATCTTTGATAAATCAAATAGGAAAGCAATAATAAAAACCTGGTTTTTTTTGAACCGGGTTTATTTTTTTTGATTATTAAGAGGATGTTTAAAAACTATAGTTTTTAGCTATTATCTGGAATTATTTCCCCTTCCTACGCCACTTGCACATCTAGGAAGATCGGTACTTTTCTTTGCTACCCTAAACAAAAAGGGGGTTTAACCCCCCTTCATCAAAGTAAATTTAGGGGGATATAATATAAAGCTTTATTTATTTTTATTTGGAAAAAATTATTAAAAAATAATAACTAAGCATAAATACTTTGTCGATAAATGATTATGATTATCAACGGCAATCTTTTGTAAAATGTGAACTATTTCGCGAAATGACATCACAAGCTACTGCAAATCCTCCGCAGCAAGATTTTATTGTTAAGTCTAAGAAGTCGGTGCTAGTTTGTATCTTGGTTTTGGCGTTAAATCATTTCAAAATTGCCGAAAAATTTGTTGTCGTAAATCAATTAGAAATTCAGGTAAAAGTAGAACTAGAGGTAAAAAGATTAAATGACATCACAAGCTACTGCAAATCCCCCACGGCAAGATTTTATTGTTAATTCTAAGAAATCATTCTCTGTTGTAATTGAAGGGGAAAAAGCTACACCTGTTAATCAACTTCCGCAATCCTGGCAAGATATTTTAACTGGTAAATCTAATACGAAGCTTTCTAATGCACAAGA
>JBCCLY010000004.1:0-20297 GCA_039026655.1 Cyanobacteria bacterium P01_C01_bin.38
ACCAAAAATCACAGTGTTGCTGTTAGGTACCATGTAATCAACACCTGGTTGCAAAGCAAAACTAACTTTATTGCCGACAGGAGAAGATGTATCTCCACCAGCTAAAACTAATCCAGCCCCTAGATAAGCATCAGTTTGCCAATTAAGAGGAACATCGTAAGAAACCATAGGTACAACTGCCGTATTTTCCCCAATTAAAGCTTGTGTACGAAAAGATATGGGTGTTTCTAGAAGCTTATAGCGCACCGCAAGAACCCCCCCCACTTGAGTGCCATCGGATACACCAACTGTACCGCCAACACCAATATAACTACCGTATGCAACTTGAGCTTGGGCGGGTTTCGCGAGGTAAGCTAAGCTCAAACTCGAACTAACTAAAATTACAGACGCTAAATATTTAAGAAACTTCATTTTCCCAACAGTTATCAGTACAGTTATCAGTTATCAGTGAACAGTGAACACTTATCAGTCATCAGCTACCAGTTATCAATTAATAACTCCTAACTCCTAACTCCTAACTCCTAACTCCTAACTCCTAACTCTTAACTCCTAACTCTTAACTCCTAACTCCTAACTCTTAACTCCTAACTCCTAACTCCTAACTCCTAACTCCTAACTATTATTACGGACAATACTTATTATGAAACCCTCCTTGAGTACAAATGTAAGCTTTTTGATTATCATCTAAATTTTTGACTTGACTAAAATCAACTCCTCGGATAACAGCAGATTGAACTCCTGTTGTAGGAGTTTCTACAAATTTGTCTGATGGATTTTGCTGTCTTGGAGAAAGTATTGTTCCCTGAAAATCTGCTCCTGCTAAATTTGCACCCCGCAAATCTGCAAGACTAAGATCGGCATTTCGTAAGTTAGCGTTTTGCAAGTTGGAAGAACGTAAAATAGCACCCGTAAGACTTGTGGCACTTAGATTAGCATTACTCAAATTAGCACGGTCAAGATAAGCTGAAGACAAATCCGCTCCTTGCCATTCGGTTTTGATTAAATTAGCGTTAGATAATTGTGTCCCAATAGCAATAACGCGACCTAAACGAGCGCCGTATAAATCGGCATCGTTTAATTTGGCTTCACCTAAATCTGCCCCTGTAAGACTGGCATTTTCTAAAACAGCATTGCGTAAATCGGCTTTTGCTAGTAAGGCGCTACTAAGGTTGGCACCAACCAAACGTGCGGCAGACAAGTTGGCTTTGTTCAAGTTTGCACGGCTTAAATTAGTACGAACCATTAAGACGCGACTAAGATTAGCACCACTTAAATCGGCTTGTTTTAGCTGGGCTTGACTCAAGTTGGTAATCCAGTCATCGTAAGTATCCCAGCGTCCATCTTCACCAGCCCCCCGGAAACGACTGCCGCTAAAACTGGCTTTATCTAAATTTGCGTACTTGAAATTAATTCCCCATAAATCCACTTTGTCTAATGCCAAGTTTGAACCAGAATTTTTTGTAGAATCGTTTTGAGATAATTTGATTCGACTCAAATCAATACCATTTGTTTTACCGTTATAAACAAATAGAATTTTTTTGATTGCCTGCTGATTGGCATACAAACTTTTTTCTCGAATTTCCCGTTCTCTGGTTTGATTACTAGATAGAGAATCCAACTCACGTTCTAATAAAAGATTCATCCTCTTAAGTTCCCGAATGGCTTGAGGACCAATACTTACCAAAGCTTGCTGGATACTTTTTAATAAATTTGGGTCGTTTTCTTTGACTAACAAACCAACAAGAAATTTGGTAGCTTGAGGATCTTGAAGGGTTCCTAAAGCTACAATTGTATTTTGTTTGCTAACTCCAGAATTGGCATAATATTGTTTTTCTAGTGCCAAAAACTGTCTGCTGTTACTCGTGATAACTGCTTTTTTATTTTCTTGAGTTTGAATATAAATTTGAGTCGCGACTAAAGTTGTTAAGACAGCAGCCATACTCAACAGCGCCACTCCCAGCAAAGTCAAGCTTGGGTTTTGCCGTATCCAAACCAATAAACTATCCTTTTTTCGGTTTTGACTTACTACGATTGATTCTATAGCAGCTTCTTCGTCTTTATTTCCCCACTTAGATTTATTCCTTTTGCGTAACAATGACGGGTTGAAAGGAATCGTCGCATCCACTGTATAAGTATCTGCAACTCTATCGTGAATTGAACGACCATTGCGTAGCATAGGAAAACCCATTGCTTCAGCAAGCGACATTACCAATGCTAATACCGCGAAAAAAGCAAGGTTTGGGAACAAAAAAGTGTAGCGCCACAGCATATAGGCTGCGGAAATTGGTAGAGCTAGACGACTTCCTTCCCGCAGTAAAACAGCCCTAAATCCAGGCGGTTGATTTTTTTCAGTTACTACTTTTACGCCAAACAAACGCTTAGGAATAGTACTGCCGGTTTTAGCTAGCAAATACCATTGCCAGCACGAAAGTGACAGTGGAGCTAATATTGCGATTGTCCATAGGAAATTCGTAGACCATGCAACATTACGAGTACCATAACTTATGGGTAAAGCCAAAGGATAAGCAATTGTTCTTTCTGCTGCTACCAGTACCGGATTAAGCGGTACGCGCTCCATATTCGTTCTTGTATTTGTATATGCACCAATACCAAAAGGCACCAAACCACTAACAGCACAAAGGGTAATTTCTGCTACCCAAGCCGCAACCCGCCGAGAAGAAAGCGACAGCGGATTAGTTCTTGATTGTTTTGGTTCCAATTGTTTGCTACTTCTCCTTACCGTTGGAGTTGCCATTTACCACCATTCCTATAAATTGATTTCTACACAAAAAAGGTAGCGATTGTAAAAATAAATTATTCTTTTATTTGAGAACTGTTACCAGCTACAAAAAAATTGTATCCGAGGTACACTAATCCTGCTAGCAACGCCATACTTATCACAGAAGCAATCAGCTTTAGCGCTGCCTGTAACATAGCAAAACTGACAAAAAATCCTACAACCACAACTATCAGTTTGGCTATAACTGGTAAATGATAAAACCAACGAACAATCTGTTCAATGTAAAAAATAATACTTTTTTGCTTGACAGTAGAAGTAGTTAAAATCGGTAAAGGTGCTAGTTCTGCCTCCTCTACTCTCTGAGTAACTAGCTTCTGAAGACGATACTCGTTCAAGTTTTCTTGTGTTTGAGGATTCATATATTTTCTACCTCTCCCCGTGGAAATTAATATAACAACAAATAAATCAAATTCCGTAATTAGCGGTTTTGTATGTGATTCTATCTAATATAAGCGTGTATAAGACAACTGACTGTTGCCTATTTAATCGGTTGATACATTACGTATGTCCGGATAATTTCTTATGCAAGATATATAGCATTCCTAAATCCCGAAGTGAGATTTTAGAAACCCGGTTTTTTGGAAAAACCGGGTTTCTGGCACCTTGCTTTTTCACAACTCATATAGGATTGCTATATAACTAATTAATTAACTAGATTCTGAATTCAAAACATACGGATTAATAATATTTAAACCAGAATTAAGATGCGGGCTTATCCGGAGTCTAAACAGGACTAAATCCACCATTTTTTAAATACGTTTGGATCAAATTACCTTCAAATTTACTGTAAAAATGAAAACCTCTACCTTAATTAAATTTTTTCCTATAGTTTTGGCGATCGCCTTAATTTTCGCTAATCTTCAATTAGTTCGAGCCGAGGTAGTACAAATTGAACGCGATTTTCAACCAGATCCGTTGACTCTTAGCGGTAAATCTGGGGGATTTGAAAAAAGTAATTGCGGCAATATTAGTGCAACACCTAATCAAGTTCTGGAAGTAGCAGAATCATTACCTTATTTGCGTTTAACAGTAGAAAGCAAGGGAAAACCAACACTACTAATTGATGGTCCCGAAGGTCGCTTTTGCGTATTAGGGGATAATTATTCTCAAGAGAAACCAGAAATTTCTGGATATTGGCAGGCAGGTAAGTATTCGCTGTATATAGGCGATTTGTCCGAACAGCAGAATAGTTACACCATCTCAATATCTCAACAGAAGATGCCACAAAAATAGTTAAAAGTCAAGCCTATACCATTCAAAATATTCTATTTTGACAACCGATGCGTTTATGCTGGGATTTTAGATTTTAGATTATCGAAGATAAATTAGTAATGGGTTTAAGTCTTTTATCCGTCGCAATCATCTTGATGCGGCGGTATTATTTTTTTAAAGAACGTCACCAATGGTTAATCTTCAATCGATTTTGCTGGAACTTCTATTGCTGTTACGTCAATAGTTCCTTCTGGGGTGAAGCGTTTGAAATTGCGGTTTTCTACAAGCAATTTTTCGCCACAGCTAGGGCACTGTAACTGAGTATTGTTTAAACCCGTTATCTGTGTTCCGCAAACCGGACAGTTCGATGCTACCAAACTACGCTGCAACCACCAGCGAAAACCGAAAAAAGCCAGAATCGGTGCTAAAAATAGTAACCCAAGAATAATTAATAACGAATTGACTAACCAGCCCAAACCAAATGTACCTAGCAACCAAAAAATTGCGAATAAGGTGAGCCAAGGACGCAAATGGGAGAAATTTGGTTGAAATGTTCTAAAGCTCATTTTTAAAATAATTCAAGTCTGTCTCTAGGATAGCGAGTTTATCCTAAAGTCAAGATAAGTTCTAGAAATAAAATATTAAATAATTTTACATATCAGAGACGGGGAGATGGGAAGACAAGGAGATAAGGAGACAAGGGGAATTTCAACCTTTAGCTTTAAGCTTCATTACTCCTAACTCCTAACTCCTAACTCCTAACTCCTAACTCCTAACTCCCAATTCCTAACTGACGTTGCTTTTTACTGATGATAAAAACTGTTGCTGCAATCGTTTTTGAAAGGCTTTAATACCAAATTCACGAAGAACTTCTTTTCTCAACCATTCTCCATCACAACGTTGGTCATTTCCTTTAAGAATTTCGATACAAGCTGCTGCAACAGCATCGCGATCGCGATGAGGTACTCGCCATCCTAATTTACCATCTTGCAATGGATCGGCCGAACCATCAGCATCACCGGATAATACGGGTACTCCACAAGCCATTGCTTCTAAATAAACAATACCGAAACCTTCTTGAGAAGGCATAATATAGGCATCGGCAAGGTGATAATGGCGTACCAATTCTTCTGTAGCAACAAATCCTGCAAAAACGACTTTATCTTCGACTCCATTATCTTTGGCTAATTGCTTCAAGCGGGGAAGATCGTCACCACGTCCAATTACTAAATATTTAACTTCGGGAAAAGCTTCCGCAATTTGTGGCAATGCTCGAATCGTAACATCTACTCCTTTGTAAATATCGCCAGACCATAATCGCGTTACGCTCATGAGAACCTTCGATCCTGCAAGATTGTAACGTTCTAATAAATCCGCTGGTTTGGCTCCAGGAGTAAAGCGATCGCCATCGACAGCGCAAGGCATGATTTTGATTTTACCAGTATTTAACTTATTAGCATTACTAGCGATTTCACGAGTATAGCGACTGACAGTCCAAATTTGTGAAGCTTTTTGAAGATTAGTTTTAGTCCACTGAGGTAATGGCTGCCAAACTTCTTTACCATGAGTAATTACGGTATAAGGAATTCCTAAAGGTTGGCACAATGTACCAACTAAAGGTGCTAAGTAAGCATGACCACAAAATACACGATCGGGGCGTTCTTGAATTAAACGCTTCAGTAAAGCGATCGCCATCTTTACTCGTGCTATTTTAGGAGACTTAGCTTTAAAATAACGGAATTTCAATCGTTCTGATTCAAAAGGATTTGTACAGCCTTTTTCATCTCGCAACAAAAAGACTTCTCCATTTATCGGCTCTGTCAAAGTGTTATAAGCTTGAAACACATCTTTTACATAAGATTGAATTCCACCTTCGCGAGAAAAAACTTCTAGAAAAACGAAAATGTGATTGAGTCTTTTATTCTCTTTACTGTTAATCAAATTTAAGTAAGTGTTTTTATTAGATGGGGTCATTAACATTTTTTATATTCTCCTTGCTAGTACTGCTATTGATAAAGATGGATTATTCGATTGCAGTAACACTAATTTTATTGTTTAATAAATTTATGTTAGTAATATGGTCGCAAAAATAATAGCTACTTTCACGCACAGGTATTTTTAGACGATAAACTTTTAACGGTTGTGCCTTTACTCCTTTTACTTTTACTATTTTCTACATTGAAAAAATCATTATAAATATATTCCATCAACTTTGACTAAGTTATCCTTATCTAATCAGACTAACCTTTACTTGGGAGGTCGAAGACAAACCATTATCGTTACTTTTTGATTCTCACTTGCTGTCAAATACTAACAAAGTGATAACTGTAACTCTAATGCTATGTATACGGTATTTATTAAATAATTTTATACATTTATTTTTTATTTAAAGTAATTGTAAATTTTGCTTATATTTTAGCTAAATTAAGATAAAAAAATTATTTGAAATTTCATATTAAAAACTACTTTAATTCATAATTTAAAGTAAATAGTTTTTCATATCACTACAATTATTTTCAGTTCTTATATAATTGCCCTTCTCTTTCCCTGTTATTAATAATGGTTCCTTATTGCTTGGCTAACAGGAACCAAACTTGATTCCAATATTTCCTAAAATCCTAAAGTAAAGTACAGCAAAAATGATACTACACCCGTTCAGTTAGCTAATACTTAATTATTGCAAAACAGAACACAAGGTAGTTTACTTTACCTCTATCTATAATCATTTTCTGCTTTGTGTGAGAATCTAACAAAAATATAGGCAGCTAAAAAACTGTCCTAAAACCAGAAATACATTTATTTACTCTGGACACATCGAACACTCATCTGGCTAATTTTTCGATTGATGCAAAAATTTTCCAAACATTATTTAGTCTCAATTAATTTTCATGCGTACCATACTTGACGATGAGCAAACAATTTCTGCCATCCGTATCGCGTTCGTAAACGACTTCATCAGCTAATCGTCTTAACAGAAACCATCCATACCCTCCTACTTGTAAAGTACCGGGTTCTGGTTCGGCTAAAGCATCTGGATTAAATGGCTTACCGTAATCCCAGATTTTAATTTCTAGTTTGTCATTCCACAGCAATACATCAATATCAATGTTTGTTTCTGGTGGCAAAGCTTGATGAGCATGACGAACGGCATTTGTAAAGCCCTCAGCTAATGCTAGATTAAGTCGATACTGTTGACTTTCGAGCCAACTAAGTCCGGACAAATTACGCAGACAGAATTTTTCAAACCATTGTTGTACTTGGTTTAGAAGCTTAAGTTCGCTCTTAACCGTCAGATGGTCTTGCTCCACAATTGCTAGCATTGACCTTGACTTAAATATTAGTAGATTAACTTTACTTACATCTTTTATAGTTTATAAAGCTCAGATTTAGAAATCTGATTTGCTGCTGTTAATAAAAAAATCCCAAATATACTTTAAGTTCACCTTTGCGTGCTTGATGCGCTTAAATACGTATTCAAGTTCACAAGCAATCTCTATGTAAATTATTTTACCACGTTACTATATCTCTAAGTATGATATTACAATTTTAAGACAATGCTATTTATCCTCAGTTGTTTTTTGCGGATGTAATTTTCGGAAATTTTATCAATTGCTAGAAGGATAATAACTTAAGGTGTTTAAGATTATAGTTTACTATGTAATGCTTTCGATATTTGGTTACAAAAATATGACTGTAGCCGTATAAAAAGGAATAGGTTAGGGGGATAGGGAACAGAATAAAAAGATGATATTTAGTAAAAATGTTTGATTTAGAAGTGAACAATCTTGCTCTATACAATGATTATACGGTTTTATCCTAAGATTTCGCCATAATTCTAGTTTATTACATTTATTATGACTGGTTTGTTACCTTCGTTTACCGTAAGTGCGGTTCAAACCTCCGAAAACGTGGCGCAGTGCTACATCTGAGGTTGTAGAGACGTTATACATAACGTCTACCTACGTTTGGGAGAAAACGAACCCCTCAAAATTATAGGACTTACGCACTCGTAACGAAAAATAAGGCTTTTGGATTACTTCACTTCCTATGCGCTTCGCGCACGCTGACGCTAACGTAATGACGCTAACGTAATGACGTAAACACGTAGTTTGTGCGTAAGTCCTAAATTAATGTGTTAGAACACAAAGTAAGTTTATAACCAAAATTATTTAAAAGTAAGTAGTTAAAGGTTTCCTGTTGGCTGTTGCCTATTTTCTATATCCCTATGCAAACAAAATCCTAAATTAATCCTGCACGGGTACCTATTCTATTATATCTGACCGAACAGCACCATTCTCAACAAGCTCAAAGAAACCCGGTTTCTGTTCGGGAAAACACTATTCCGCAGGTTATTTTACCGAAAAGAAACCGGGTTTCTGAGAGTGGTGCAAGATGTAAGTTGTATTTAATTTAAATATTTATACAGACTCTAAGATATTAACTTATAAAATTCTATTAGTATATAAATCTTGTTAAAATTAACGCCTGCTAGGATTTCTCGTAAGTACCTATAATAAGCACTTTAAAGAGAAATCCCACAGGCGCTAAAACACCTTGTCAAACAGAGGGTTTAGAAGAGTCCTAAAGTAAGAGACTTATCTAAGGGTAAAGTTGCGCCGATACCCAAGTAGATTGTTACCACAGTTCCGAAGAGGAATACAGCGGTAGCTACGGGACGACGGAAAGGGTTTTGGAACTTGTTTACGTTCTCAATGAAAGGAACAAGAATTAGTCCTAAAGGTACGGCAGCCATTGCCAATACTCCCAAAAGCTTGTTAGGGAGAGAACGCAAAATTTGGAAAACTGGGTACAAATACCATTCGGGTAAGATTTCCAAAGGTGTTGCAAAAGGATTCGCTGGTTCTCCTGTCATCGCAGGATCTAGCACTGCTAGAGCCACGATACAAGCGAAGGAACCCATAATTACAACTGGGAAAACGTAGAGCAAGTCATTTGGCCAAGCAGGTTCACCATAGTAGTTGTGACCCATGCCTTTAGCTAATTTAGCTCTCAATTGTGGATCGCTTAAATCCGGTTTTTTTAATGTTGCCATTTTTTTAGTACTCTTCTCTTTAAGTTGAGTATTGTGAATCTCGGTTAAACCGTCAGCTAAGAGAGGTTCATAAAGAGGTTTAAAGCCTCTAAAACTGATATATTCAAGTATTTGCTTGCGCCGGTTTATTCTTAAACCAATTTTAAGGCAAATAACTCGTTACTTACAGTTTGGCGGGTATCAAGTCCGTTATTTTTCCAGCTTTATAATCTGGCTCGAAATTATAATGGACCGCTTATACCTTGCTTACGAATCATCAAGAAATGCGCCAGCATAAACACTGCAATAAACCAAGGCAGTACAAAAGTATGAGCGCTGTAGTAGCGAGTCAAAGTAGCTTGTCCTACGCTAGAACCGCCACGCAGCATGTCAGAAATTAAAACTCCCACTACGGGAATTGCTTCCGGTACACCACTAACGATTTTCACAGCCCAGTAACCAATTTGGTCCCAAGGCAAAGAGTAGCCAGTTACCCCAAAGGAGACGGTAATTACAGCTAGAACAACACCCGTTACCCAAGTTAATTCGCGGGGCTTTTTGAAACCACCAGTTAAATACACTCGGAAGACGTGCAAAATCATCATCAACACCATCATGCTGGCGGACCAGCGATGAACGGAACGAATCAACCAGCCAAAGCTGACTTCGTTCATGATGTACTCTACCGAAGAATAAGCTTCAGCAACGGTTGGCTTATAGTAAAAAGTCATTGCAAATCCAGTTGCAAACTGGATTAAAAAGCAAGTTAAAGTTATTCCACCCAAGCAGTAGAAAATATTTACGTGGGGAGGAACATACTTGCTTGTTACGTCATCAGCAAGCGCTTGTACTTCTAAGCGCTCATCAAACCAGTCAATTACGTTGGTCATACAACCCAGATTCCTAGATAAAGATTGCGGTTGATAATTATTTCTTGGATCGGTCCTTGGAGAGACCTTCTCAAGATTTTGAACGAACCTGTCAGAAAGTGAATTTACTCTTAAACTGCCAGAGTAATGATAGCTTTAAGAAAATTAACACTCTCTCAGGAGGGAATGTATTGCGTTTTGTTTGCACCAGAGCCATTAAAAAATAGATGGATACATACTAGATCATAGCGTTTCATCGGCGCTATTTACCCGTTTGTTTAGAAGTGAATCGCCCGAAATCGATCGTCGCGAAAAACACTTCTATAAAAAAAGTAACATAATCGAGAGATAGTTTTCATCTTATCGAAGGTGGCGAAAGCTGCTTTGAGATATGTAAAGTTGGTTGAAATTAAAGTAAAAATCGGGTTTATGGCTAATTTAAAGATTTTTCGAGGTATTTTCTCATTGTTTATGGCTGTTTGGGTCGCATTTGGTAGTTTTTGCTTTCCAGCAGCCGCTTTAACAGACGAACAGAAATTAGTATTTCAAGCTTGGCGAATTGTGAATCGAACTTATTTAGATGATACATTCAACCACCAAAATTGGGCACAAGTACGGCAAAAAGCTTTCAAAGCAAGACTAAAAGATAGTCAAGGTGCTTATGAAGCAATTCAAAATATGCTCAAAAGCCTTGATGACCCTTTTACAAGGTTTTTAGACCCCCAACAATATCGCAGTCTACAAGTTAATACTTCTGGTGAATTAACAGGGGTAGGATTGCAAATAGCTCTAAACCCCCAAACGGGTAAATTAGAAGTAGTTACGCCTATTGCAGGTTCCCCAGCAGAAAAAGCAGGTATTCAACCACGCGATCGCATTATTAAAATTGAAAACACACTTACAGAAAATATTACTCTTGATAAAGCAGCTTTTTTAATGCGTGGCAAAATTGGAACTGCTGTGAGTTTAGTCATAGAGAGAGATGGCAGTTCTCCCAAAGAAATTTCTATCGTCCGCGATCGCATCACTTTAAATCCGGTAATTGCTAAATTACAAAAAGATAAAGATTTAGATATTGGCTATATTCGATTGACTCAATTTAATGCCAACGCTCCAGTTGAATTAGCTCATGCAATTAGCGATCTCGAAGAAAAAGGGGCGGATAGCTACGTTCTGGACTTGAGAAACAACCCCGGTGGTTTATTACAAGCTGGAATAGAAGTTGCTCGTTTATGGTTAGATTCAGGCATTGTAGTTTATACGGTAAATCGGCAAGGCATCCAAGGAAACTTTGAATCTTTTGGTCCAGCTTTAACAGAAGATCCATTAGTAGTATTGGTAAATCAAGGAACAGCCAGCGCTAGCGAAATTCTTGCTGGTGCCCTACAAGACAACAAACGTGGAACCCTCGTAGGAGAAAAAACCTTTGGCAAAGGCTTGATCCAATCATTATTTGAATTATCAGACGGTTCCGGTTTAGCGGTGACAATCGCCAAATATGAAACTCCAAATCATCGAGATATCAATAAATTAGGCATTACCCCAGACAAAGTAATTTCCATTACCGAACCAATAACAATCGATCGGATAACCACTTCTGATGACGTTCAATATCAAGCAGCAGTAAAACTTTTACACTCAACAGCAAAGAAGGAGGAGTTAGGAGTTAGGAGTTAGGAATTGGGAATTGGGCATAGGGCATGGGGCGTTGGTAATTGGTAATTGGTAGTTGGTAATTGGTAATTGGAATGGGAATCTCCCTATCTCCCCATCTCCCCATCTCCCCATCTCCCCATCTCCCTAATCCCTACTCCCTACTCCCTACTCCCTACTCCCTACTCCCTACTCCCTACTCCCTATTTTCAAAAAAGAGACTTTGCACTAAGCAACTCTGCTAGATCGAGATTAGCTAAACTGGTGTAAGCGTTATCTATAAAACGTTCTCCTCGGAGAAAGCCGGTGTTTGCTCCTGGGCAGATGTATTTGAGTGTTTGAGGTGTGAATTTTTCTAGTAGTAACTTGATGCTTTTAATTTGTCGGTGCCAATGAAAGGTTTTAGATGTTTTTAAAGGTATTGGCTGTGCTTGTCGGTTGGGGACTAAATGTCTTCCTGAAAACAATATTCCTCCCTCCGAATTATGGTAAAAACAAGACGAACCCGGAGAATGCCCTGGTGTCCAAATTACTTGCGATACTGAATCAATCGTAAATTGATCGCTAAAAGCAGTTACCTTTGAATCAGGCAATAAATAAGCTTCTTGCTCTTGAATTAAAATTTCACAGCCAAGAATTTTTTGAATTTCTTCACTTTTACCAATGGCACCGCGATGACTTATAAACAACCACCTTACGCCGCCATTACTTTCTAAAAAATCTCGATTATTTTTGTCCCAAGCCGGACAGTCAATCAAAATATTGCCTTCATTTCTTACAATAAAGTAAGCGGTTCCTCCTAAAGTGTCCCTATTGGGAGGAAATGCTTTAATTGAGTTCAGAATTGCCTTTGGTGGCTTGTGTGTATAATTACTCGGCTCTTGAAATGGTGAGCGCATAGGTTCTTATTGTGTCAAGGAGAAAGGTTTTTTAATTGGTGTTGATAAGTCGATCAATTAAGATTTGTATACGGGAATTTTAGATTCTCTTGTTTTTAAAAGAACAGGCAGTCAAGATCGTCTACACATAAGTGTAAATAAAAATTCGGGTTCCCAGTTTGTTTTTTTGACGTTAATATGCAGTACTAACACTACAGCTTCACATTGCCAACAGAATTAATGAAAATAAAATGAAACCCTGGATTCTTCTACTTTTTTTAGGACTATTCTTAGGTATCTTTACTTATTATACCCTGAAACGAAATGTTGCGAAAGTAACAAAAACTCCAATTTGGCTATTATGGTCAGTATTGATGATACCACCGATAACATGGACTGGTTGGGCAATAAAGTACGGAACTCGAACACCATCAGCTTTAGTTTTTGGGTCATTATTAGTTAGTTCTTTGTTATACTGGGTGCTATTCGAGTGGGGGCGTAGTTCCGCTAAAGATCCAAAAACATCCCCAACACCCGACGCAACACAACCGGCTATACATCCTATCGTAGAATCAGTACCAGTGCGTCCTATTGAACCAGCAGAAGAAAGTAAACTCCGTTCGTGTTTTTCTTTGTCTACATACTATATTCATAATATTGAATACCGTCCGCAAGCTGTGATTTGTCAAGGTCAATTAAGAACCTCACCTGATATTGCTTACCAGCAGATTAAAGAAAATATCGAAGCAGCATTCGGCGATCGCTTCATTTTAATTTTTCAAAAAGGTATTAATGATAAACCAATCTTTTTGCTAGTTCCCAATCATCAGCACAAGAAAGCTAATGCAGGAGAAAAAGAAAAATTAACTAAACCGGGGTTAGCTTCGCTATTGTTAGGAGCTACTCTAATGACCACTATTTTTATGGGTTCGATAATAGCTGGTGTCAAAGCTAGGGATATATGGTCTAATCCTGTCTTATTATTGCAGGGATTACCGTATGCCTTATCATTGATAACCATTTTAGGCATACACGAAATGGGTCATTATTTGACGGCAAGATTTTATAAAATTCGCACTACACTGCCTTATTTTATTCCCATACCTTTTTTCCTAGGAACATTAGGTGCATTTATTAGGATGCGTAGTCCAGTACCTAATCGTAAAGCTTTATTTGACATTAGCATTGCTGGGCCTATTGCTGGTTTTTTAGCATGTTTACCTTTATTTATATGGGGTTTGGCTAATTCTGGAGTAGTTCCTATAGAACAAGTAGTTTCTACAGAAGAAAATGTACGGATACTTAGTATTGATACTTTGATTCCGAGCCAATCAATTTTAATTGCGTTGCTTTCAAAATTAACTTTGGGCGCTCAGTTAACCTCTAATATGGCAATACAACTACATCCAGTGGGGATAGCTGGTTTTCTAGGAATAATTGTTACTGCTTTAAATTTGATGCCTGTAGGAAGACTTGATGGCGGGCACATTGTTCACGCCATGTTTGGACAGAAAACAGCAATGGCTATAGGATATACAGCTCGTTTGTTACTGCTGTTGCTTTCCTTTGTTCAGTCACAATATTTAGTGTGGGCAATTTGGTTGATATTGTTTGTACCCTTAGCAGATGAACCCGCTTTGAACGATGTAACTGGACTTGATAATAAACGCGATTTTTTTGGGCTTTTAGCAATTGCGTTATTAATTTTGATTGTGCTGCCATTACCGCAAATACTTGCTAGTTTTTTAAATATTTAATTTAAATCTCTAACTTAAATATCTAAATGGCATAAAATCAAAGGTAAAGATTTAATAATTCGTAACACTTATTTTAAGCTCCTCTCACCCTATGGCAGCTTGAGTTAGTGTTACTATTGTTTTGCCTTATTTCACTTGAAGTACTCGCATTCGATGAAAATAATCTTGAATAGTAAAGTTTTTACTCTACAATTTGGCTTTACTTACTATATGATGATGTATCATTCTATATTTTATTAAAATTAAATGTAGGATGAATAATTAACTATATTTACGTGAAGGATAAAACTAAGGATGACACTGCAAATTCTCTCCGCTGTATCAGTATTTTTTGTATTAATAGTTACTATATTGGTTTTTCAAATAAAGAGTACGATTGGTGCGAGTAAAGCCGAACAGGAAAAGTTATTAAAGCTTGTAGAAGACACAAGTGAGTTGAATAAGCAGTTGACTCAAATAGTTACTGATAGTAGTACAAATCAAACCGAATCTTCTCAAGTTTTGAAAAAGCAGGTTGAAAATTTAAGTCAAACCACAGAAAAACTGGAAACTCATCTAAACGAACTGAGTAAAGCAAATACTCAAACCAAACAAAGCTTAACTCAAGCAATAAACAGTAGTAAAAATCTTTCTCAGGAAAACTTACAGGCACTCAGCGACAAATTAGAAGCTGTTTCTGCTGTTGCGAGTAAAGTTGATAATCTAAGTCAAGCCACAGAAAAACTTGAAAATAATTTAAACGAGTTAAAGAACGCAAATACTCAAACAAGAGAAAGTTTGACTCAAGCAATAGATAATAGTAAAAATCTTTCTCAGGAAAACTTACAGGCACTCAGCGACAAATTAGAAGCTGTTTCTGCTGTTGCTAGTAAAGTTGATAATTTAAGTCAAGCCACACAAAACCTGGAAAATCATCTAAACGAATTAGATAAAGCAAATACTCAAACAAGAGAAAGCTTGACTCAAGCAATAGATAGTAATAAGAATCAGCAACAGGAAAATCTCCAAACATTTAGCGAAAAATTAGAAGCTGTTGCTTCTGTTGCCAGTAAAGTTGATAATTTAACTAAAGCTACTGAAAAACTCGAAAATCATATTAAAAGTTTAGATGAAGCTAATAATCAAACAAGAGAAAGTTTGACTAAAACTATAGAAGGTAATAACACTCTTTCTCAAAAAAGCTTAAAAGCATTTAGCGAAAAATTAGAAGCTGTTTCTTCTGTTTCAGACAAGGTTGAGATTTTAACTAAGACTACAGAAAAGCTTGAGAAACATCTTAATCAGTTAGATAAAGCCAATACTCATACCAGAGAAAGCTTAACTAAAACTATAGAAGGAAATAATCAGACACAAAAGGAACTGCAAACACTTAGTAAAAAATTAGAAGCTGTTTCTTCTGTTTCGGACAAGGTTGAAAATTTAACTAAAGCTACAGAAAAAATTGAGAAAAATATCGCTCAATTAGATAAAGCGAATACTGAATCAAAACAGAACTTGAATGTAGGGGAAATAGATGCACAGCTAAATAATCAAAAAGAACAATTAAAAGCCGTTATTGAAAAATTAGCAGGATTTGAGACAATACAAAATCAAATCGATAATGTAGCGAAGACAGTAACTAAGCTTGAAACTAACTCGAATAAAGCAACACAAGCTAAAACAACCAGAAGTAGACCTAATAAGACTGCTAGTAAGAAGAATACATCAACTGGTTCGTAATTAGGAGGTTAGGGAGTAGGGAGTGGGGAGTGGGGAGTAGGGAGTAGGGAGTGGGGAGTAGGGAGTAGGAAAGAAGTTTTTTTAACTAAATTCTCATCCCCTACTCTTTTAACGCAATGTAGACAGATACTTCAAGTAAGCTGAACTTACTTTATAGCTAACTTAATAGCTAATTGAAAAATTAGGATGCAGTGTTAGTTGCTGCATCATCTGTTTTAGCAGCAGATGTTCCACCCATACGAATTTCGGATGTAAAAGAAGCCATACTAAAACCCCCGAAGCGCTTGAGAACACCAACACGCATTCGTAAATTTGGACTTGCAAACCACAAACGTTCTTCAGACGACATGGTTTCGTATTCTGTAGTTAAAGTAAGCGCATCATCATCACCCATTTTATAACTTCCGGCAACTGGGGTTTTTTCTGCATAACCCATTTCCCGCAGCAACTTACCTTCGAGGGGATTATCTAAATTTGGTACCGCAACTAAAACTGTAGAACCTTCGTGTTTTTCTTTATCCCATTCCATTGTGCCGTTCCAAGTTACTCTAGCACCACTATTTCCACTGCTGGGTTCAACTTGATGTTGCTCGCACAATTTAATTACTTCTGGATGATCGGGTGCTAAAGTCTCAATAATAATATCTGATTTACCGCCTTCTGATTGTTTAAAAGCCAAATGATGGCTAGTACGATGAGAAAACCATTTTCCAGCACTTAATTCAAAAAATTCTTCAATATTCATTTTCGGAAATTGCCTTACATCATTTTTATAAAGGATGGGAGTAGGGATTAGGGAGTAGGGAGTAGAGGAAAGATTTTGCTTTCATGTTAAAGGTTAAAGGTTAGAGGTTAAAGGTGAGCCATTGCGATCTTGGGGGTTTCCCCCATGTGAGCCGGAGGCTTTCTAGCCCGCACGCTCCGCGTGAACGCAGAGTGCAAATGGCGAACCCCGGAGGGGTCATAGGTATTAAACGAACAGGAACATATTCTGATTCTTTTGTATTCCCTATTCCCTGTTCCCTGTTCCCTATTCCCTGTTCCCTACTCCCTACTCCCTACTCCCTGCATCAATCACAAATACTGATTATCCCATTTGATTGTTCGCTTGTTCAAGTCTTGATAGTGAAATTCTTGCCGATTCACTAACGTGATTGTGGCTATCTTTTTCTAAATATTTCAAAGCTGAGATACTTTTATCTGTTGGAAGATTACCCAAAGCTTCTGCCAAACGCTGACGTACTAACCAATCATCCGACTGAGCAAAACGGAGGATTTTGTCTACAGATTCGATATCTTTGATTTCTCCTAACGCTGCGATCGCCGCTTGCTGAATCACAATTTCTTCACTTTCCAAAGCTTTGTAAAGTACATCCTTAGCGCGACTATCTTTCAAATTACCAAGCGCTACAGCAGCACTAAAACGTACTAGCCAATCGGTATCTTCATAAAAAGCTCGCGATAAAGGTTCTAAAGCTCTAGCATCACCCAAATATCCTAAAGCACCCGCAGCATCGGCTCTGATGCCATAATCCGAATCGGTTTCCATTGTCTGTACTAAAATCGGATAGCAATCCGGTGTTTGCTTAATACCTAAAGCAAATATCGCCATAGAGCGCAGCTGCAAAGATTCATCATCAAGTACTTTTTTGATTAAAGGCACTGCATCCTCTGCGGGGACATTCCTCAAAGAAGCTAGGGCTACCATCCTATCCCTCAAAGAAGAACTTTCTAATTGAGTAGTAATTTCTTGTAAACTTGTATCTGCCATTTCTATTAATTTGGATATAGTTACTTATATTCACATTTCTATAAGTAACATTACCAAGCGCTAAGATACATTAGCCCGATGGCAGGTTTTTTTGATGATTATTTAGCAGCCATAGCAATACAGTAACAGTCACTGCTCCGCTTACAGCCCAGCCTACCCCATTAGATATACTGCCACTTAAAGCGCTAGCGAGTATCCACAAAAAAGCATATCGAAAATAAAGACGCAGTAATAACCACTGTGCAGATCCGAGAATTGTAAAATTAATTGGTTGATGAGTAGAGTTTAACCAAAATACTTCCTCAAACCTGCCCTACTATAAGAGATTCTCAATGGGAGCATCACAATTTTGTAAAAATGCAATTTGGTAGTGCGAGCATCTTGCTCGCTAGATATGTATAGCTAGATTTGTAAAAATGCAATTTGGTAGTGCGAGCATCTTGCTCGCTAGATATGTATAGCTAGATATGTATAGCGAGCAAGATGCATTTCCTTACGGAAACACTGCGTTAACGCACTACAAAAAATAAATTTCCACCTGAAGGGATGCTCCCTTCTCAATTGCAAAATCGAGAATTTGCCTAGCAAATATCACCGCATAAACACCTACTATCCAACCAAAACCACTTGCAGGTATCCACCAAATAGAAGACTTTATATAATTTCGTAAAACTATGCATTGGGCTATTCCTACTACAAAACCACTCGCAATTAATTCCCAGAAAAAATCACCAGGTGCTGCCATATAACCGATAATTGCACCAGCTATACCAGTTGCTAAAATCCAGATTAATAACATTTAAACTATAAATAAAAGCCTTATTAAATCAAACCCAAGGACAACTTTTTTTCATGGATATAAACTACTTACTGACTTGGATGGTATGTATATCGTGCATTTCACAGATCCTTTATGGAATTCGTAGTTCAGCCATACAGGGTGTAGGTTGGATTGTAGTTTCAGGGTTTGTCTTAGCCGTTACCGCAACATTATCCTACTTGACTCCAACTATAGCAGGTTTGGTTGGTGGGGGCTTATGGGTTGTTTTAATAGTTACTCCTGCTGTTGCAATCAAAAATTTCAACCGACTTTTAACTCAGCAAAAATTCAAACAAGCAAGAAGAGTTGCTATTTTCGTGCGATTGCTACACCCCGCAGATGGATGGCGAGAGCAACCAGAATTAATCAAAGCATTGGAGATGGCTAATAACGGTTTAATTGATGAAGCAACTGCTATTTTTCAACGTTACCAATTATCTACAACATCAATCGGCAGATATGCTACCGTTACTCTTTACCAAATCAATTCTCATTGGCCAGAATTGCTGTTTTGGATGCAAGAAAATGTAACACAAAATGTACTTAATAAGGCATCAGGTATGCAGCTTGTATACCTACGTTGTTTAGGAGAGACTGGCGATCTAAATGGGTTGTTAGAAGCATGGCAGCAATTTAAGTTAAATATAGGAAAAATCGACCCAGAAAGGCGTAATTTTGCAAGAATGTTGGTGTTGGCATTTTGTGGAGAGAAGGAACAAGTCGAAAAATTATTTGACGATTCTCTAACTATCTACCCTGCAACTGTAAAAGAATTTTGGTTAGCTACCGCCCAACAAGCAATGGGAAATCAAGATGCTAGGGAGCTACTTTTGAATTTAAGTAACAGCAAAGATATACGTATTCGCAAAGCTGTAAAGTGGCGCTTGTCAAGAGGTTATGTTATTGCCTCATCTGAACTAACCGAGCAATCTCAACAGGTTATTAACCAAATAATTACCGAAATTAAACAAGAAGCACGATACAAGGGAAAAAGCAAGATTCAGCGGCGACGGCAACCAAATGCCACATATTTGATTATTGGGTTGAATTTGGCAGTATTTGCCTTAGAAATTAGATTTGGTGGTAGTACTAATATTTATACTTTATATAATTTAGGTGCGTTAGTTCCACGACAAGTATTAGCCGGAGATTGGTGGCGGCTTTTCACAGCAACATTTCTGCATTTGGGCTGGTTGCACTTGATAACAAATATGCTTGGTCTTTATTTCTTCGGTCGTTTTGTAGAATTTATCTTAGGAATAAAACAATATTTATTTGTATATTTAATGACTGGTATTGGGTCAATGCTGGCAGTTACTTGGATGTCTATTTTAGGTTATTCCCAAGCACAATTTATAGTAGGTGCTTCTGGAGCAGTAATGGGTTTAGTTGGGGTTTCTATTGCTATATTTTTGCGCGATTGGTTAAAAGATAAAGTTAGCATTGCCTCTCAAAATTTGCGAAAATTTTTGCTGATAATTCTGCTACAAACAATATTTGATTTAACTACACCCCAAATTAGTTTTATCGGTCATATTTCTGGGGCAATTATTGGCTTTTTGGTTGGGATGATTGTTAAACTCGATCGGAAGAGAATTTTATAAAATTAGTAGAAATCGGACGGGCAGGGATGCCCATCCCACAAGACTGTATTTGACTCAAATAAAATTAACTCTTAAATGATATAAAATCAAATAACTCCTAACTCCTAACTCCTAACTCCTAACTCCTAACTCCTAACTCCTAACTCCTAACTCCTAACTCCTAACTCCTAACTCCTAATTCC
>JBCCLY010000005.1:0-19354 GCA_039026655.1 Cyanobacteria bacterium P01_C01_bin.38
ATAGCCATACACAATATTCCGGCAACTCCTGCTAAGGGTTTATTATTCTTACCCGTTATCCACTCTTTACTATCAGTGTAATCAACTAAACTAAGCGTATCAATACTCGCTATTGACCATACCCAACCAGCGTGAAGTCCCCAAGCTAAACCTAAGCTACCATTATCGGCAAATCTTGCTAATACTAAAACCATTCCCATTAACCACAATCCAGGAAGTTGGGGAGTTGTTTCGCGTCTTTCCCAAACTAAATGCAATAGTGCGAAAATTAAACTGGAAATTATTGCTGCAATCCAAACTGAATAAATTTGTTCGAGTTGAGTAAACAGAAAACCTCGAAAGACTAATTCTTCAATAGCACCCACTAATAATGCTACAAACATTACAGAAAGCAATGTTGATGGAAGTGATTCTAAATTCGGTAGTTTAAACTTACAAAAACCGAAATATAGCTGGCAGCCGAATACCAATGCTAAACTTACGACTCCCCAGCCAAACCCCAGAAAAAGCGAATATAAAATTGAAAAATTATTTACCCAACCGTAAGCTGTAAAAGATTGATTTGTCAGCCAATTAGTTAGAAGTAGAATTACTGGAGCTAATAAATAAAGAGAAATTACTAAAGCAATTTTCTGCTCTGGTTGCAAAGGTTGCTTCGGTGTCCAATGCAATATTTTGGTCAAAATTAATGCTATTGGTAGCCAACACACTATCCAAGCAGTAAAAAAAGTTATTACCACAGTTAAAGGAGATGCATTTTCCCAATAGGAAAGCAGATTATTGTTAAATGCCTCAAATAAATTTATCAAAATTAACCTAATATTCACAACGCAATAATCGCTTTACAAATATTTTTTAAAGAAAGAAAAAGAAAAACCGGGAGTTTTAATATGGAACTATAGAAAAGAGAAGTATCAATTAAATTAATACTTCTCTATTCCCTATAAGTACGACTCGCAATTGAATCGCTCCTATACTATTTTTTTTATCAAACGCCCAAAATTTTTCAGAGCAATATAGTCATTTTGGCATATTTTAATTTTCAACAATTAACTGAAAATCTGCCAAAACAACTATTAACTTATAAATGCAGGGAAAAGTAATAAAATATTCTCTACCTTTCTTATCCCTGCTATAAGAAAAATTTACTCTTCTTCTTCTAAATCTTCGTCAGAATCTTCGTCTGTTTGGCTTGCGCCATCAACTTGAATCAAGTGGATATGTTTGTATCCCAACTTAATTTCAAACTCATCTCCCGATTTTAAACCCATTGCTTTGGTATATGTAGCACCAATCACAATTTGACCGTTTTGATGAACGCTAACTCTGTATGTCGGTTCGCGCCCGCGGCCATCTTTTGGTGTTTCCGGGCTTAAGGGAATTCCTCTAGCCGATAACAAAGCGTCGTAAAAATCTGTTAGGTTTACTCGTACCTGACCATTCTTAGTAGTAGTGTAATATCCGCACTGCTTTGCTCTTTCTCGTCTTGGTAAGTTAGATAGTTCTTTGACTTTGGCAAGCAGTGTTTTTCCCGTTAATGGCGCTGTTGCTGTTTCACTCATTACACTCAAAATTTCCTTAATCTGTGTCGCGATAAATAATGCGGTTTTATGCCTTGCCTAAAGGCGATTTTTTGACATTCTTACATAGTCGCTTTTTCAGACTTTAAGTAAGCCTTAATCCCTGAAAGTCTAATTCCACAAGAATGATGTTGATGGTATTGCACAACATAGAGACGAGTAAATTACAGTCTTCATTCATGAATTAGTTTCAGCGTTATCGCATAGCTAATCGTCATGTTTACCATCAGAGATGAAAAAAATTTTCTCACTCGGCTTTTAAACAAAGCTAATTAACTGTAATTTACTTTTACAAACTATGCGAGCCTGCTTTTTAAATAAGCGGGCATACTCAAGATGTCAATAGGCATTTTATTTGCAGCCAAAGTCTTTAAGACTTTAAGAGATGCAGGATTTTCTCTAACATCTCTCTATGGCTTATGACAGCATAGTTATTGCTAAGGATTTACAAGGATAAACCCTTTTATACTGCCAATAGAGACAAAAATTTTTATGCCCCTAGATTACGAAGAAACAAAGCTATAGCGACTGCGCTTGTACGGCAATTTATTATGGTTTTGTTTCCTCACAATTGTATATTAAATACTAACATGGACTAATAATAGCAAAATAATTGTTTAAGTTTTAATTATTTTTGCGATTATGATTTTATTTAATGTTCAATGAGGGTTGGGGGTAGGTGTTGTAATGAGAATTTTATCAAAATTCATCAAGCTTGTAATCACTATTTTGGATTTGATTGTTACATATCCCACTTTCACCAAATATTCGTTTCTGTAAAACTAGCTTATGTACAAGTCTTATGACAAGCAAATGTAATATCCACAGATGTTAATCAATTGCTTGAAGTTTTCTATAATAATCCCGAAGATCGTTGCCTAAAGCAGGTTAATAAAGGCTTGCTCGCGCCAAGAACGTTAATATTGGTGTGGTTGTTGAATAATAAAGCAGTTATAACCGATTAGTATATTTGAAAAAATATTGGAAAGTACAATTTTTAGATTTATTCGTAAGACACAAGTTTAAGCTACCTAAAATTTACAAATCCCGCTTGAATTCCGTTTTAGAGTAAACTTATATTAATGCCCGTGCTATTATTCGGGCTAATAGCTTCTTTGTTTCAGATATTGGCTTATGACGGATTGAGAGTAGGAGTAGGAGAGGTAAACAGAAAAATTCTACTTTGATAGAAACGACGCTTAAGCCTAAAGCTGTTAAGCCGAGTAGACTACCTGACAATATTTTTACACTTATCCCATATAGACCATATAATAGATTCTCTTTGAAGATTAGTTTAAGGATTTAGGTTGAAGCAATAGCAGGATAAGCTGCTCTTGGAGAAGTAAACTACTACATAAAAATTTATTTACTTTGATAAGCAACCTTAGAAAATTAAAGCCGGAACACAGGGTAAAATGAAAGTTAATTTTAAAGTTATTCGACAAAATCAGAAAACATCTCCCACAGTTCAAACCTACCTTTTGGATGTAGAACAGGGCAATACAATCCTTGATTGTCTTAATCGGATTAAATGGGAGCAGGATGGAACTTTAGCGTTTCGTAAAAATTGCCGCAATACAATTTGTGGGAGTTGCGCTATTAGAATTAATGGGCGCTCCGCTTTAGCTTGCAAAGAAAATGTTGGTAGCGAAATTGCTCGATTTGCACAATAAGTATCTCAGGAAAATCAAACTAGTTCCACTCCTGAAATTACTATTGCCCCATTAGGTAATATGCCTGTACTAAAAGATTTAATTGTTGACATGAAAGGTTTCTGGAAGAATTTAGAAACCGTTTCTCCATACGTCAGTACTGCTGCAAGAAAAGTACCAGAGCGAGAGTTTTTACAAACACCAGAAGAAAGAGAGCAGCTTGAAGAAACTGGTAATTGTATTATGTGTGGTGCTTAAAAGTAAATTTCCTTTGACTTTTGAAGCTTCACAAGGATCTAAACAGGTGCGCTCTTTGATGAAAGCAGTTGAGCAAGAAAAAGTAAGTAAAGGGAATAGGGAATAGGGAGTAGGCAATAAGGAATAGTAGGGTGTGTTGTCGCAAAGCGCAACGCACCATTTAAGTTTTAGTATTTTAAGATTGATAGGAAAATTTTTAGATACTGTATAGATTTTTGTATAAATAGGTTGGTGCTGATGAAATTCGGCTAAACGCAGCACATTTACCATTGGGGAATAAAATTTTATCAATTAATGATATTGATAACTGGATTCGAGAAACTAAGCAAAAGCCAGATAGCTCGGGATTGATTGCAGCAACTTTCGTTATATAGCAATCCTACATGAGTCGTGAGAAAGCAAGGTGCCAGAAACCCGGTTTTTCCAAAAAACCGGGTTTCTAAAATCTCACAAATGATTTAGGAATGCTATAGATTGCGAAGGTTATTTAAGAATTGCCGATAGACATTCCGAACATATTGCTTGTGCTGGGGGTAAATCTGTATTATCAGCCGGAGAAGTATTTTTTCAAAAAAGTAAAGATGGGTTAGAAGTAGCTGAAATTACAAATCAGTCAACAGGTTTTTGTCCGCAACCAGAATCTTGGCAGCAAGTAGCAAAAGCTTTAGATTTAATAAACATTCCCCATCCATCTTCGTTTACCATCGAATTTATTTTTCGACGCTGTTGTGCTTGCAATCAAGTAAATATTGTTAAAGATAATTTATTTGTTTGCTCGGTTTGTGCAACGAAGCTTCCTTTAACTTGGAACTTAATAGGATACAAATAAATTCAGAGCAGATTTCATATTAATAAGGTAGATTCGGACGGGCAGGGATGCCCATCCCACAAGAGTTTTGTAATACTAAATTGTACAGGAGTGCAATCTGCAAAGTACTATATATGTTATCTCAAGATAAATTAATCAAACTCACCGATATCCAAGCAGCAGCGAAACGTCTTGATGGAATTGCTTTTCGTACCCCGGTTTTAACTTCTACAACTGTCAATCAAATTACAAAAAGTAAAGTATTTTTCAAGTGCGAAAACTTTCAGCGCACGGGTTCTTTTAAATTTCGCGGTGCATATAACGCACTTTCACAATTATCAAAATTACAAAAACAAAAAGGTGTATTGACTTTTTCATCGGGAAATCATGCTCAAGGAATCGCACTTGCAGGAAAATTGCTTAACATTCCGACTACAATTGTGATGCCAGAAAATGCCCCCG
This sequence comes from Cyanobacteria bacterium P01_C01_bin.38, assembly GCA_039026655.1. Classification (GTDB taxonomy): domain Bacteria; phylum Cyanobacteriota; class Cyanobacteriia; order Cyanobacteriales; family Nostocaceae; genus Rivularia. The sequence continues at coordinate 4,761 of JBCCLY010000005.1, forward strand.
CAGTCAAACAAACGGCAACTCGCGGTTATGGTGCTGAAGTAATTTTGTATAACCCAAAACAAACTTCTAGAGAAGAATTAGCGCAAAAATTAGCACGAGAAAAAGATTTAGAAATTATTCCTCCTTTTGACCATCCTCACATAATTGCGGGACAAGGAACAACAGCTTTAGAACTAATTCAAGAAATTGGGAAATTAGATTTACTATTAGTTTGCTGTGGTGGTGGTGGATTAATTTCCGGTTGCGCGATCGCCACTAAAGCACTTTTACCAAATTGTCGCATTATTGGAGTTGAACCTTCACGCGCTGATGATGCAACTCGCTCTTTTGAATCAAAAACTCTGCAATTTGTCAACAATCCCGATACGATTGCTGATGGTGCGAGAACATCGAGTTTGGGAAAAATAACTTTTCCTTTGATATTAGAATATGTTGATGATTTAGTAACGGTTTCGGAAGAAGCGATAATTCGCACCATATATTTTATTTGGGAAAGATTGAAAATAGTTGTTGAACCTACGGGAGTTTTAGCGGCAGCAGCTTTATTAGAAGGTGTGGTGAAAAGTCAGGATTCTAGAATTGGTGTGATTATTAGTGGTGGGAATGTTGATTTAGGAGAAGTAGGGAAGTTATTTTCTTCCAGGATATAGTTTATGATTGGGGTCAAGCCAAACAATATAAAATACTTCCTGGATAAAAAATCCATGTACTCTACCGTACTGGTTAGCGGATAATGAAAATTGATATGCTTGATCCACAATCTGTTCTTCACCAATTATTCCAAAGCTATCTTGACTCGTATCTTTCCAATCAATTGGATGACAACGTAAGCTAGAACTACGGTTTGCCTTTAGGTCAAAAGAACTTAAACTACATAAATCTTTTAGCCTTAATAACAAAGCATTTAAATATTTGCCATCTTGCTGACTAATATTAAATTCCTCATGCAAGGGTTGAAAATACTTGAACGAAAAGCTAACCCCTTGTAGAGGAGGTAAAATTGTTCGCTGAATTTGATTAGTTTTACTGCGAGGAATTTGTGTTTTTCTAGGCTTCTTCTTTGACACGCGAACCGTAATACTCCTTCATCCATTCTTTATCAATTATTACGTTAGAAGGTACATCATTGGGTAATCCTTTTCTTGCTTGAATCCAAGGATCTTCAATATGTGTCATTCGCTCAAGTTCGTAAGCGTCGCAAAAAAAATATTCATCAGCTACATCTTGCAAAAAATGTATAGTGTCACCTAATTTTTGAGCAAGCTGCTGATAAGAAATTTCTTCTACAATAGGTAGCCGATTAAATTCTCGATACTTTTGATACAAAGAAGGAATAATAGGTCCATGAACCCAGGCTTCAAAGTCTTCGTCAAATAATGGCTGACCATAAATTGCTAAGTACCAAGCTTGAGCATAATACACTAATTTTTGCAGTTTAAGATTACTTATAAAAGAACCACTATCATTTGCTAACCAAATAAAATACTCTGCTATATCTTGCGCTTTTACCATAGCTATTGTTTTTTGAATAAAAAAATATATTTTTCACTTTTTTCAGGTTTCTAACTAAGATTTTAGCGTTAAAGTAGCCGAAGCGGGGTATTGGTTATAGGCACAAATATGAATTGTGAGACATTAATAGTTAGCACAGACGCATAATTTAATTTACCCAAATGCTTTAATTTTGCACAAAGGCTTTCTGAAAATGGCAATACATATTAATAATTAGCATCTTATTTATTTTCCTTTACCTTACTCAACCAAATCACCGTATCTTCTAAACCAAGTGCAATCTCACTTCCTAATGTTTCTATATAAATCATTCCATCGCTAATTGCTAAACCTCTGATGGGATACCATGTATTTCTTATACGAATTAAAAGTTCTAATTGAATTACTCTACCTTCAATTTTTCGCCGATATTTCCACCAAGTTCGCCATAACATACCTGCTTTTTGACAATGCATTTCATAACCTGGCGGAATTTGACAATATTGATACTGATAAAACCCACGGCTATCTACTTCTCCCATGAGAATAAAGTTATATTCAGCTAATACTTGACTTATTAATTGCCAGTAATTTGACTTATGTTTAATAAAAAATGGATTTAATGTACGCTCTAGTTTAGTTGTGGCAATTATCCCTTCTTTTTTTGCCGTTAATTGATTGCTTTTATAAACTGCTTCACCCAGTAGTGTTGAATTTGCTAATAAAACTTGCTTTTTCTGTATAGATAATTTGACAAACTCTCGAATCAAGTCAATATCAGATAACATCGGAAATCGCAGATAATAATATATGCTATATTACCCATTCAATTCGCTTATTTATCGTCAGTATAAATTTTGATATTTATTGTTACAGTACGAGCTAAGTAATTTGGCGTTGAAAATTATAACTATGAGGAGGGAGTAGGCAGTAGGCAGTAGGCAGTAGAGATAAGAGTTTAAGCCAATTTACCCGAATTTTACATAGTTGAGTTTATTTGTGCCTACTTATTTATCTAGTATTTACCGCAAATTTATCTTTTGCAAAGTTTATTTTCTCTTCAATTCCGGAAAGTTTATTTACACATGAATCAACTGTTTTTAATCGGGGAATTAAACCTTCTTGATTAGCAATTTGGATTGAAAGTCCAGGGCGAGCGTTGATTTCGAGCAATAATGGCCCTTTTTCTTCATCTAAAACCACGTCAATACCAAGATAGCCAAATTCAGTTTTTTCACATAACTTTGCCGCCATATTCAAAATAGTATCCCAATGAGGAATTTGGCGATCGCGCAAGGTTGCGTCAGTATCGGGATGTTTTTCGATGTAGCGATTATTTTGAATTGCTGTAAGTGTTTTACCGGTAGCAAGATCGATACCCAACCCCAAACCACCTCTGTGTAAATTAGCTTTACCATCAGAAGCCTTAGTTGGTAAACGTAACATTCCCATCACGGGGACACCTTGATAGATAATTACCCGTATATCTGGAATACCTTGATAAGCAATTTCATCAAAAACCGGATCGAACTGCACTGCATATTCAATAATTGTTTTATCGCTTAATCCGCCCAGGGAAAAAACTCCGCCAAGAATATTATGAATGTGATATTGCAAATCGGATTTGGAAAGAATCTTACCGCTAGGCTTTTTAAAACCTTCGTCGGTAACTTCAACAATTGCCTCAATTCCATCTCCGCCACTACCTTGAGCGGGTTTAACTACAAAGGAATCATGCCCGTCAATAATTTCGGATAGCTTTCCTACTTCATTTTGAAACGAAATCACACCGTAAGTTTCCGGAATTGGTACGTTAAATTCCTCTGCAATTCTCTTGGTTTCTAATTTGTTATCAGCCAGCTTATAAAGTTTACGCGGATTACTAGGAAAAAGATAATCAACATTACGAGCGTTGATTCCTAAAATCCCTTCGCGCATTAGTGTAAATGGAAACATCTTTCAATTTTGGATTTTAGATTTTGGATTTTGGATTCAAAAAATTGGGCATGGGGCATAGGGCATTGGGGATTGGGCATTGGGCATTGGGGATTGGAATAGTAAAACATTCACAGAGTAAAGTACTGCCACTATGGTTTCACAATTACTAACTCCTAACTCCTAACTCTTAACTCCTAACTCCTAATTCCTAACTCCTAACTCTCTCTTCTAAGACTGACTCAACTGCTTCTGCATCGACTTAAATCGGAAATATTCTGTCAGTTTATAGCCGTTATAACGTCCCACAAGAATATTAATTCCTAAAACTAATAACAATAGTTCTGGGAAGGTAAATGCTAAATGTTGAATGTAAGGATTAATTACGCATAAGTAACCGATAACTGCGATTAAAACGGTTCCTAGTGCGGCGATTATTGTTTCTTTTGCTCCTGATTCTTCCCAACTTAAAGCGGCTCTTTCTATGAGCATGGCTAAGATAACAATTGGGAATAAGGAAATAGATAATCCTAAGTTTATTCCGAATCTTTGGAGAATTATTGCTAATATTCCAATCGTTAAAACGGTAGCTGTTAAAATTGCGGCGAGTCTGGGTACAATTAATAGCTGTAATTTATCTAAATAAGCACGAATCAATAGCCCAATAATTACAACTAAAACAAACAGAGGGATACCAACAATAAGTCCGGTTTCTCTAAATGCGAGAGCAATTAATATCGGTGTAAATGTTCCGAAAGTTTGCAATCCAACCATTTGATGTAAAACCGAAATAATTAATGCACCAATTGGAACTAGCACCAATACCCTAAATACTCGCTGTGTTGCCAAAGGTAAGTTTAATAAAGAATATTCTAAAAAGGGATTTGTAGCTTTCTGTTGTTCCCAAAGTGCTTGGTTAATTCCTTCATCAGTATTTGGTCTTACTACTACTTCTAAATTAACATCTCCCGAACCTTTGGCACTTAAAGCACTATCAGTTCCATACCACCAGGTTAGATATCTATCTTGAGTTCCGAAATTACTGTCTATTGTATCGTAAGCCAGCCAACCTTTATCGGTTTCTACCTCCAACCACTGAATAAAATCGGTTGAATAAACTTCTTCGTTATTAAACAAAATACCGTTAGCAACTCGCGCCGGAATTTTGGCTTGTTTTAATAAGAAAGCTGTTAATTCTGAAGTTGATTCTTTAATATTCAAAGTTCTACGAATAGCACGTACTCTAATGTCATCGGGGTTAAGTGCTATTTGATAAACTTGTTTGGTGAAATCTAAAGTATTATTCCCCGATTGTCTTGCTTCTTTTAAAATTGATTCAACTTCCGCTGTTGGAAAATTTTCTTTTAAATTATCTTCAACGAGGGCGTTATTTTCATCAAAGTTACTAAGTTGCTGCTCGACAATTTTATCCCCTGTAATCGAAACTGCTTCGCTATCAGATTGGGAATTATTTTTAGCTAAATCTGTTTTATCGATAATTGCTCGGTAAAATATTACTTCGCTTCCCCTGGCATTTTGATTATTAAATACAGCTACGCGATTTGATGAGTTTTTCTCCGTATTAACTTGGCGAGTATAACCATCGTTGATAAAATCTTCGCTGACAATTTTGTAACCAGGAGAACTTTGAGGAAGTTGTAGTTCGATTTCCCTTGGCAACGCATTTTGTGAATCTAATACTCTTCCTTCAGAATTTACCGCTAATTTAGCTTCAACATACCAATTTTTATAAGCTTGATTTGGTAATAAGGGAATATCTGTAGCAGTCACCTTATGAATAAAAACAGCTAAACCAATCGCGGCTAAAAATAAAGCTAATAATAAAGCATGAAAATTACGATTCACTTTGTTTCTCCTCTGCTTGACAATTTGATTTCGCGGTAAAAGTTTCAGCAGAGCTTACAGCTAGTTTGCCTTTTTTCAACATATTACGTCCAATAAGAACTGAATAGTTGAAATCGTCTCTATCGGCAAGGTTAGCTTCTTCTTCAATCCACCTACCTGCAACACAAAACTTCATTCGCACTACTGCACGACGTTGTTCACCTTTAATCTTCACCCATCTTTCTATGGGACGTTCAAAGACTTTTGTGATTCCTTCTGTATTCGTATATCTAAATTTAATTGTGCCACCAGATTCAGATTCATTCTCTGGTTTTTCTAAGATTTCAGCATTAATTGAAGTTGTTTTCGCTCCCGTATCAAGTTTAAATTTAATATCATTATCAATGCCGAGAATCTTACCATTTTCTATCCAACCAACGGTTTTAATCTCTGCTTCATTTAAACTTACTCCTTGAGTTTGCTGTATGCCGCAACCCGCACCAGATAACATCAGAAATACAATGAGACAAACTTTTTTAGCTACATTTGGCATATGCAGACTAAATTTACTTTTCATAAATTTTAAATTTTTACCTAATAACAATTTTTTAATTGGTATTAGCTAATATATTCGCTATTAGTTGCAATAATATTCGTTCTTTAGGAAGATTTTCTCAAATTGATAGTGCAAATTTGAGAATATAGAATCTCTAACTATATAGGGTTTGATGGAATGCTGTTTATCATGTATATCTAATCAATAGAAAAAAAAGTTCGTAGTAAGGACTTTAGTCGTTGAAGAAGAGGGACTAAAGTCCTTACTACAAACCTATTAGAAGATTAATATTCCATTGCTTTGATTTGCTTATTCGCTTCTATCTGAGCTTTTTTCATCGCTGTTTCTAAAGGTTGCTGTCCTAAAATAGCGCTGGTAAATTGATTTTCAAAATTGTTTATAATTAGTGCGGAATATTTTCCTATTTGCCAAGCAATAGCGTAATCAACTCCGGCTACAAATGCAGAGCGTAAGTTATCTTGTTCGTAACCCAATTTTTCGGCAACAGATTTTCTGGTTGGTAAAGCAATACCGTTTTGAGTCCATTTTTCCATACCTTTTTTTCCTGTAAGGTAAGAAATTAATTCCCAAGCTTCGGTTTTATGCTTTGCTTTTTTATTCATTACGTAGGCAACGGTAAATACCATCGTGCCTTTTTTACCATTTATTGTCGGCACTTCTGCGGTACCAAATTCTAAGTTAGGAAAAGTCTCTTTTAAATAAGGAATTGCCCAGTTTCCTTCTATTACCATTGCGACTTTACCTTGGGCAAACATTTCGCTACCGGAATTTGTTCCTACATCTGTTTTTTGTGCGGAAGTTTTTTCTTCAATATATTGTTTGACAGCTAATTGCAATCCTTTCAAAGCTTCTGGATTAGCAAAAGCTGCATAACCATTTTTATTAATAATCTGTCCGTCAAAAGCTTTAATTTTATAAGCTTGTCTGGCTAATTCGGGGATTTCTCCAAAACCGTATTTATCTATCCTGCCATCTTGATTATTATCTTCTGTTAATTTCTGGGAATAACTACGCAATGCTTTCCAGGTAGCAGGAGGATTAATTAAACCTTTTTTACTAAAAGTTTGTTTGTTAAAAAATAAAGCCAGAGTTGAGTAATCTTTCGGAAGCCCATATATCTGGTTTTGATACTTAAAGCTATCTAACAGAGTTTGTTCAAAATCTTTTAAATCAAATTCAGGTTTTATATAGCTATCTAAAGGTTCGAGAACATTTTGGCTCATCAAAAAAGGTGCTTCTAAAGCATCGAGATAAAACACGTCTGGTGCTGCTTCCCCAACTAAACGAGTTTTAATTACATCCATATATTGGTCATTTATCACCTCATATTTAACTTTGATTGCCGGATGCTCTACTTCAAAATCTTCCAGCAATTGTTTTAACAGCTTTTGTTCAACCGAACTTGCACCCCAACCGCTGAGCTTAATAGTAACTATATCTGATGATGTAGAGGAATTTGATAAGAATAGATTATTAAAACCAGCAATTAGCAAGGTAAATGCTAGCAAGATTGCTAAAAAACTAAATAGTTTTTTGTTCATAAAGATTCGATTTGCAAAGAGTAGAGGAAATAGGGAGTAGGGAGTAGGAAATAGGGAAAGAATGCATTTGCTTAATTTATCTAACTTGTTGCACCATTCTCAATAACCTAAAGAAACCCGGTTTCTATTTGTGAAAACACTATCATCTCGTTCTTTAACCGACAAGAAACCGGGTTTCTGACACTGGTGCAAGATGTAAGATTTATCTAACTTCTTGCACCATTTGCAAAAGCCCTGAAATTAAAAAGAAATCTGGTTTCTGCAATTAATATACGTTATTAAATTCCCGATCGCTTCCTGTTCCCCGTTCCCTATTCTCCGTTCCCTTCTTCACACATTCAATAAGAGATACAAAATACCAGCGTTACAAATCTTTTTTAAGATATTTTAGACTTTTTTAATATTTATAACTTTGGAGAGAAAAAATATTAAGTAAACCATTACTTAATGAGGATTTTTATCTTAAACCAGTCTTATAATGTTTACAAAATTGCAAATCGCACTATTCTTAACTTATAGTTGTATGTATCTTTATTAAGTTTTGTAATGTAAGATTAACAAAACGTTGTCTGTACGACACTTTAAAAGATTTAAATCGCTGGTCATTTAAAAACAACTATTCCGAAGGGTAGCTAATGCAGTCTGTTCAGGTAAATACAGAATTCCTTGAAGTTCCGGAAAACACTCAGAGTACTTTTATGCCGTCAGTACTCTCTGAAAGCAACAAAATTCAAGTTCCTCAAAATCAAAGAATTTCTAAAGATGACATCCGCAAAAGTTTAAAGGCTTCAACTGCGGATGGAGTATTTGCTGCGGTATTTGATATCACTACTACTGGAATTTTGCTGAGTAACTTCTTAGTAGAGTTGGGTGCAAATGCCGTACAGATTGGGATGCTTTCTTCCATTCCCATGCTGGTAAATCTTTTGCAGCCTTTAGGAGCTTACTTTTCCGAGCGTATCGATAGTCGTCACAGCTATTGTCTTTGGACTCATGGTGCTGCTAGATTCGTATGGTTATTCTTGGCGATCGCCATTGGTGCAGCAAGTTGGGGTTGGGGAGATTTGCACAATCATCAGTTGGTTATTTTAACCCTGTTGATAATTTTAGCGAGTCACGTATTAACAGCTTTAGGAAGTGCATCTTGGTTAAGCTGGATGGCAATGCTCGTACCTCGCCAGTTGAGAGGAAGATATTTTGGTGTACGAAATAGTATTGCTAGTTTTACCAAGCTACTTTACGTACCAATAGCTGGTTTGATAGTCAGTTTTTGCCCTGGTGGTGCAATACAAGGTTACGGATTAGTTTTGATTTTGGGTTTGGTTGCTGGTGTAGCAAGTCTTGCTTGTCAGTTTCTGAAGACAGATATCAATCCCAAGGCTCATAATTGTTCGCAAGTAAAAGATTTTAATCAAAACAAAGTTTCAGATAATACAGAAAAATCTGTGGCAACTTCCCAAGCTTCAGAAATTAACAATCAAATTTTAAACAAACCTCTTAACCAGCCTCCCACTATGTGGAAGGATTCAAATTTTTTAATCTTTTTGGCTTACTTCAGTTTATGGATGTTTGCTTTCAACCTGAGTACGCCATTTTTTAATCTTTATATGTTAGACACCCTAAATATAGATGTCAGTTGGGTGACGGTTTACGGTAGTTTTCAAGCCGGTGCTGGGATGTTGATGCTGATTTTGTGGGGAAAATTAGCAGACAAAGTTGGAAATCGTACCATCTTATTTTTAGTAGGAATCTTGGTTGCAGTGATTCCACTTTTATGGGTAGGAATTGGAGTAGATAATTTAAGTATTTGGTTGTGGTTGCCTTTACTGCATATCCTTATCGGAGGTACCACCGCAGCAATTGAGTTATGCAGCAACAACATACAAATAAGTATTGCACCAGTAAGAATGCAGTCAGTTTACTTTGCAACCGCCGCCGCTGCTGCTGGTGCTAGCGGCGCAATCGGCACAACAATCGGCGGTTTCATTGCCGAAAATGCTTTTGTAGGAGGCTTATCAGGATTATTTATGATGTCTGTAGGGTTCCGATTAATAGCACTAGTTCCACTTTTATTCGTACAAGAAGCTCGGAAACAATCTTTAACCAAAATATTTCAAGGTTTTCGTAAATTGCAAACAGTTAACAGTCAACAGTGAGCAGTGAGCAGTAAGATAATGATATTTGTAGGTTGGTTGGGTTGAACGGAGTGTAAGCGGAGCTTTCTCGAAGAGTAACCCAACATCCGTGTTGGGTTTCGCTTCGCTTAACCCAACCTACGAATAAATCTTTGAGCACCTCAAAACTTATTACTGCTCACTGTTAACTGTTAACTGTTCACTGTTCACTGTTCACTGTTAACAACGCTATGACTAAATCTCGTTGTTTCCCACACCAGCAAATTGTTATTCGCTGTCATTGAAGGTGGTTGATGTAAAGCAATTAATTGTGTCAAAGTTTTCTTTAATTGAGTACGAGGAACGATTTCATCTACAAAACCATGCTTGAGTAAATCTTCCGCGCTTTGAAAGTCTTCAGGTAATTTTTCCCGTAGGGTTTGCTCAATTACTCTTCTACCTGCGAAACCAATAGTTGCTTTTGGCTCTGCCAAAATTATGTCACCCAACATGGCAAAACTTGCAGTTACTCCACCAGTTGTAGGATTTGTCAAAACAGGAATGTAAAGAAGTTTTTGCTGACGATGAAGTTCTAATGCTGCTGAAATCTTTGCCATCTGCATCAAGGAAAGCAATCCTTCTTGCATTCTTGCTCCACCAGAAGTACAGATAATAACTACAGGGTAGCGTCGCTGGGTAGCTTCTTCAATCAAACGTGTCAGCTTTTCCCCTACTACAGAACCCATGCTAGCACCAATAAATCGGAAGTCCATTACACCTAAAGCGATGGGTAAACCATTGATTTCTCCCAAACCTGTTTTAACAGCATCTGTCAAACCAGTTTTTTCCTGCATATCTCGCAACCTATCGCTGTAAGGTTTGCGATCGCGAAACTGCAAAGGATCTGTAGGAAGCAGATTTTCATCCATTTCCATCCAGGTATTAGCATCAATAATTTGACGAATGCGCTCATCACTATTAACTCGATTGTGATGTCCGCATTCGCTGCAAACCATTTGATTCGCTTTCAAGTCTTTCGTATAAGTCAATACACCACACTTAGTGCATTTGTGCCACAATCCGTCAGCAATTTCACGTTCTTGACGCTCAACACTAATAGATTCTGTTTTACGTCGGTTTGCAAACCAATCAAATAAAGATTTAAAACCGCGTGTTTCGTCATTGTTTGCCATGTGTATCTTATGCAAATGAATTATATGTCAAATCTAGTCAAGAATACGGGGAATGTTATATTCTGTCTTCTGTGTGAATGTTAAGAATATTAAAAATATATTACTTTTCACACTAGAGACTTATATTATTCCTCAATGTTTTTCTAAGCAATAGAGGCAAGAAGTTAGTTATCCGTGCTTGTCAGCTTAACGAAAATATGTAAAACAATTCAAGTCTTATAATATATGTTTGTAAAACTGCCGGACTTTGTAATATATTTCGCGACAAACGATACAACCCTTCATACTTGTTATAAATTTTAGACACATCACCTAAAAATAAAGTTTCTCGATTTGCTTACCTGAATAATACCAACCCCAAAACAGTAGCTACAACAGCAAATTAAATTCACAATTAAAGATTTTCTCAGCCACAGCAAGATAGTACCAAATCCTTAAAAGATTTAGTGGTAATCAATTTTACAGTTATCAAGTATCAGGGAACAGGAAACAGGGAATAGGGAACAGTGAACAGTGAACAGTGAACAGTTACCAGTTATTATTTTTCTCCTTGTCTCCTTGTCTCCCCATCTCCTCATTAAGTAAGTCGGCACAAATAAACAGAACTACGTAACATGCAGGTAAACTAAGCTCAAACTCTTACTCCTATTCCCTACTCCCTACTCCCTACTCCCTTGCTTTGATTACAATTTTTAACGCCAACCTACTTAGTTTGCTTGAAAAAATAATTGAAAATAAGTGGATAAAATTGCTTCACCGCTAAGAAGGGCGATCGCCGAACCTAAAGCTAAATAGGGGCCAAAAGGAAAAGGTTTATTTCTTTTTAAGTTTTTTTGTGCTATGAGAATGGCGGCACTTTCTACTGCAACTCCGGCAATACAAGCAATAAAGCTTGCTAAGAGTAAATATTTCCAACCCAACCAAGCTCCCATCATGGCTGCTAATTTGGCATCTCCTGCTCCCATTGCTTCTTTACGAAAAAGAATCGTACCAATACGGGCAATTCCATCAAACAACCATATTCCTAAAACTGCTGCTGCAATTGCTAGCATCATTTGATTGACTAATCCCAACCAACCCGAATTTGACGTAAATCCTGTAAATCCTAATGCCATCTGAAATAAAATACCTAGCACTAAACCCGATTTTGTAAGTTTTCCCGGTAGTGTCATCGTATCTAAGTCAATTATTGATAGCGCTAATAACCAACTACAAAACAGCCAATAACCTATTGTTAATGGCGAAAATTGAAATATGACAAAAACTAGTACAAATATTATCCCCGTAACCGCTTCTACGATTGGGTAACGAGGAGAAATTTTATTTTTGCAGTAACGACAACGCCCCCGCAACCACAACCAACCCAATACCGGAACATTGTCGTAAGCTTTTAGCCGATTTAAACAACGGGGACATCGAGAAGGAGGATAAAGAATCGACAAACCAGCAGGTAGCCGATAAACTACAACGTTGATAAAGCTGCCAATAGATGCACCTAATAAAAAAACAATTAAACTTGCCGGTACGACAATCCACTCATCCATCAAGTTATTCCAAAATCATTCGTCCAAAGTAATTGGAAATTTCTGATTAGTAATTAGTAATTACCCGGATTGTGGATGATTTCTGCGGAGGCAATAGGGAATGGGGAACGGGGAACGGGGAGTAGAGGGGGTAGAGGGGGTAGAGGGGGTAGAGGGGGTAGAGGGGGTAGAGGGGGTAGAATTTTTAATCCAAAATCCAAAATCTAAAATCCCATAACTCCTAACTCTTAACTCCTAACTCTTAACTCCTAACTCCTAACTCCTAACTCTTAATACATATGAGATTCGATTTGATTTAATGGAACGAAACATTCTTGGGGTAAAAGAACTGGTTGCTGTGTAAAAATTACTTTTCCTCGATGATTGCCGCGATTAATCGCTACTCCTGAAGGTTGTCCAGCAATTTCTGGATGCACCTCGCAGTATGTATAGTAAATTTGACCCGCTGCTCTGATGATAGAAGAGTCAATCAACGGAGATTGCACGGGATTAGTGAAATTTTCTTGCCCTTGTCGTAATGCGTACACGAATTACTTATGTTTTATGACTAGGTTTGCAATTAAGTTGATCCAAAAGTTTCCGGTAATGGGAGACTAATTTATTCTGACGGAAATTAGAAATTTAATTATTTTTCTAAAGCTTGAATCAGTGCTTCACCCATAGCTTGGCAACCCACATAATTCATTCCTTCGGACATAATATCTCCTGTACGGAAACCTGTCTGTAACACTTGAGACACTGCTTTTTCGATGTAGTCTGCTGCATCCGCTTGGTTTAAAGCGTAGCGTAGCATCATTGCTGCACTCAAAATTTGTGCTAAAGGATTGGCTTTATCTTCTCCTGCAATGTCAGGGGCTGAACCGTGAACTGGTTCAAATACTCCAGGGGCATTTGCTCCCAGACTAGCAGATGGTAACATACCAATACTGCCGGTAAGCATGGCTGCCGCATCGGAAAGAATATCGCCGAATAAGTTGCCGGTAACGATAGTATCAAACTGTTTGGGAGCGCGTAGTAGCTGCATGGCAGCATTATCTACATAAAGGTGGCTTAATTCCACATCTTGATATTCTTCAGCTAGTTTAGTAATTTTGCTGCGCCACAGTTGAGATACTTCTAAAACATTAGCTTTATCTACAGAACAGAGTTTACCTCCTCGTTTGCGGGCTGCGTCAAAAGCGACTTTACCAATGCGCTCAATTTCCGCTTCAGTATAAGCCATTGTATTTATTCCCCGCTTTTCGCCGGTTTCCGTTTCAAAAACTCCTTTTGGTTTACCAAAATAGATTCCACCAGTCAATTCGCGCACCACCATAATATCAACGCCTTCCACAACTTCTTTTTTCAAAGTTGAAGCGTCAATTAACTGAGGTATGATTTTTGCCGGACGTAAATTTGCAAATAATTCTAAACCAGCTCGCAACCCTAATAAACCTGCTTCAGGACGTTTATCCGATGGTAATTCATCCCATTTATAACCACCAATCGCAGCAAGTAAAACTGCATCGCTATCGCGACAAGTATTTAATGTTGCTTCCGGTAAAGGTTCACCAGTTGCATCGATTGCAGCACCACCAATTAAAGCTTCTTGAAATTCAAACTGTATATCAAACTTTTTTCCTACAACTTTGAGTACATCTACCGCTACAGCCATGATTTCGGGACCAATGCCATCGCCGGGAAGTAGGGTAATACGGTACTTGGTCATAAAGGTAATAGACGCTTTTTATAAAGTGCAGTTTTATATAATACCGGGCAACCGTAACTATTTGTAGAGGGTTGTTGGCTGTTTTTATTTTGGCTAATAGCAAGTCGTAACGATGCCAAACTATGATTCATCTCGCGCTTGCCTTCGAGGAAGTAGAGACAAGGACTATCAACATATTGAAATCAAAATATCTTTACTAAACTTAACAGTTTTTCATCAATATTAATGGGTTCGTAGTTAGCGCTGTCTTCGCTCTAATGGTGGGCTTTTTAACAGATTCATTCTCAACTACAAACCTTATTAGGACTTACGCAAAGCCCCCCTTAAAAAGGGGGGTTGGGGGGATCTCAGAGCTGGGGATGCCTACTTTTGGGTTGCAATTACGTAAGCCCTGCTGAACTACAAACCTTATATAAGATGTTTAGGGAAGTAAATATACTCAGATAAATAAAATTATCCAAAAAAGAATTGATAATCCTCGAAATTACCAATGTTAAAACTGTAGGAAAAAGTTAAGTTAGTCGAAAATCAACCTTACTTAAAAAACAATGGTAAAAGAATTAGCCATTCGTACTAGTGGGCTATACAAACAGTTTGATAAACATATAGCGGTTAATAATCTTGATTTAGAAATTGGTGAAGGTGA
>JBCCLY010000006.1:0-18890 GCA_039026655.1 Cyanobacteria bacterium P01_C01_bin.38
GGTCTAGAGGTCATTCGAGAAAGTATGTCTAGATGCCAGAAAATTGTTGCTAAGTGAGACATAATATCTAATTCGTTCATTGCTTTGTCCTATAATGCGTTCGTTGTTTCTCTGTGGCGGAGATACACCCCATGCCCCTTGAAGGGGCTTTTAACTATTTACAGCCATAGCTGGCAGAAACTATACGCGGTCTTTCCCGTGGTCTTTACGATACAAATGTGATTGCAGAGATTATTTGAGGGGTGAGCAGTCCGGCTTATTGATATTGCGTTTGCTGTCCTCGTCCCTATCGCTCACATTTATAAGATAGCGCATAAATTTTATGCGTATAGGCATTATAAGAGATGCCAATACGCTGACAACCTTTAAAAATCTGATAAAGACAAATACTACCAATGCGTATAATATTTATATGGGCTAAATTACGCGATTAGCTATCCTTATACTTTGTATGCGGATAATATTTATGCGGTATTATCTATATATAGATTTATTGGTATATGACAGTGAGCTTAAAACTTAAAGAGCTAAGAGAGAAGCACCCAGATAATCCAAGTCAAAGATTTTTGGGTGATATTTTAGGAATCGCTGAAGCGAACTACAGAAGGCTGGAAAATGGCTACGCTAAATCAATATCATTTGATGCCATCGACAAATTATGTACTTTCTTCGACTGCACTCCAAACGATATTTTGGAATATGTAAAAAAATAGTTATTTATCTTTAAACAAACTTTTATTGAGTAACTTTTCCCAATGACCCAAACATTAACTAAAACGCTAACGTTTGAAGAATTTACCCAGTTAGAGACGGGGGACAGAATATACGAACTACACGATGGAGAAATAATAGAAGTGGCTCAACCAGTAGGGGAACATGAAAAGGTTATAGGATTTATCGCAAAAAATATAACTTTTGAATTTGTCAGGTTAAATCAACCCTACATCATTCCTTCAAAAGTATTAGTAAAGCCAGAAGGTAAAGAATCTGGCTATTACCCAGATGTGTTAGTGCTAGACGAAACAAATTTAAAAAATGAACCTTTGTTTAAAAAGGAATCAACCGTCTCACAAGCTGCGACAATTCCACTAGTAGTAGAAGTAGTAAGCACTAACTGGAGTGTTGACTATGCTTTGAAATTTGACGAATACAGCGATGTTGGAATACCCGAATACTGGATTGTTGATTATTTGGGAATTGGGGGAAAGGAATTTACTGGCATTCCAAAACAACCAACCTTTGTTCTGTGTCAGCTAGAGAATGGGCAATATAAACGTACTTTTCTAAGAAGCGGTAGAATTCCATCAAAAGTATTTCCCGAATTAAATTTGACCGTTGAACAAGTTTTTCAGGCTGGGGCTGCATTATGAGATACCTTATACAATTCAACTTACTAACAGCAATAACTCTTAAGCCAATGTTAAAAATGTACGCGGTTCTGAGCAAAATATGTGCGAAACATCGGTTAGACCAAACCAAGCAATATTACCAAAAACTCAAATTACCATTATTTTTTAATTCTTACTTGTTTTGAGGAGGTAGAAACAGCGGTATATATAGGCTTACCGCTGTTATTGCTTTATTAGTCGTTTCTTACTTATTTCTAGGGTGTTTTGTTACAAGCTGTATGAACATAAAGCCTAAAGTTCTTTTCCAAGAACTTTTTAGTATACACAGCCGCAGACTCAGAAAGGGATTTGTTACTAGAGAGGAAAATAAAAAATATAACCAGTGGGTTGTAACTGCTTACGCTAAGTCCCCAATTGCAATATTAAATTTTCCTTACCCCCCTATAGACAAGATATTTTTTGATTCACAAGTGCTACCCCATGACATTAAACTGTCTTTTTTCCCGCCGTCGATAGAAGCTATAAACGGAACCATGATATTGCCAAACTTCGGCAAGATTCCTGACAAAAGTGCTGCCGATACTTTACGGCTGATGGCTTCTCCCTTTATCGAACTGCCTAAAGACTTAGACGACTTGCGTTTAAAACGTATCTCTCAGTATGAGTTTGAGATGTCCTACACAGCAGCATACATTATTCGCAAGAGTTGGAGTCCGCAACTGTGCAGGCTCCCAAAATGGGATAACAAAATGAAATCTTTCTTAGACGCTGAATCCGAGGTGTGGCTTAGAATAGCTAATCTTTGTATGAAATGTCGCGACCTGTTACCCCAGTCAGACCTCAAAAGATTTCCAAGGTCTTGGGATTGGTTTGATGCGATTGTTAGCGAAAGTCGCTCAAGATTTTTATTCGACATGATGAGAGAAAAAACCGAAGATATTTCTACAAAGAAAGATTACACTACCGGGATTCGAGTAACAGCCAAAGCATTAGAGAATGGGGACAACCCATTTGATTCTTCTATTCACCCAGAAGAATTTAAGCTATTCACCATTGCCTCAAATATACCCCCTGGCAATTTTAAGAATCATTATTTGAAACCTTATATTTCTTCATTGCGAAATTGGGCAGATGCCATAGACCACTGTAGCAACGCAAAGTTTAATCCGATTAGTGGCTCTGACGGCTGGAGTGCTGATTCTACATAGAGTAGATAGGGACGAGGGGTCTTACCCCTATAGTATCGATTTTTTAAAACCCAACGCTTGAAACCCTTGCACAGCATGGTTTACAGGCTCTAAAATAGGGGTGTTAAAGGGGGTAGCCTGAAACCCTTACCCAGTAAGGATTATAAACGTTGAGGCGGAAACCCAAAAGTATGCTTAGCTATTAATGTGTTTAAGCCCACAAAGGCGATTAAGCACCTATAAGTCAAAACCCCCAAATCAATTACTGATTTGGGGGCATATAAAAAAAAAGGTCGAGTTAAGCCTACAAAGTAAATTCCTTCCCCTGTCCACAATCTAAAAGACAAAGTAAATTCCTTCAACAATGAAGCGGGCTACAACTCGCACCTATAAGTCACTTTTAATTTACCAATTTTGTAATCATTTGTCATCACAAATGTAGACACAAACACAGAAGGAAGCCAGACAGGGGGAGAGATTGAACAGTAGGCAGCGCTCGAAGGAGAAAAAGAGCAATGCCGATAACAATCATCAACCCAACAACCAAAACCCCGCTTTTCTGTCGCTGCGGTCACGAGCGCATTTATTTAACCCGTAGCCATAATCCCGATTATTTCGCCGTTTGGCGATGTTGTCTCTGTGGACGGATTCGCAAGCACATCTCCCGTCTTGGTGCGGAGGTGGCGAGATGAGTTTCAGGCAACAGCTTAAGCCAACCACACCAAGCGAACCATGTCCAATTTGTCAAGATGTTTCAGGTAAATGTCGTCACGCCACAGTTGATACAGCTTGGTTATGTGCTACCCACTCCTCAGTCAAAACTAACGATACTTTTGGAGAATTCACCTGCACCGGACATTCCAAAGATGGTTTCTGGGGAGTATTCAAAATCAATGATTCCAATTGGAGCGAGGAAAAGCGCCGCCAGTGGAGAAATGACCAAACTTTACGCAGAGAAAAAGCCAAGCGAGAAGCTGAGGCGCTGGAGAAGGAACAGAAATTAAATTCTTTGTCCGCAATTGAACGACACCAGATTTACTTAGAAATTCGTGAGGAGTTAAAAGCAGCGGGGCTACGTGCCGACCTCCGAAAATCTCGCGGGTTATCCGACAGCGAAAATGCAGCCGTTGAAGTTTACCGAGTGCGGAAGTACCACCAATTATCTAAGAAATACGATTCCCGGTTGCCCGGTCTAAATAAATTTGATAAATCTCAGTTGAGTAACAGCGGTGCTGGGCTTATCGGTTTTGTCCGTAACGCTGACGGTTTAATCACCGGGTTCCAAATTCGGTTGGATGACTCCCCGAAAGGGGGACGTTACAGATGGGGAAGTTGTACCGAAACCCCAGTAAATACTAAGGAATTAGGGGAATTGCCTCTGAGCGTTATTATCCCCAAAGAAATCCGCCGCGAAGGGTTTTTACTAACAGAAGGTACAATCATTAAACCAGAAATCGCAGCCGAAAAGTTTGGCATGATTACCATTGGGGCTAGTAGCGGTAATTTTACTGGCGAAACTTTCCGATCTACAATCAAAACGCTATTACCGGAAGGTACACCCCAATTCTTCATAGCCCCTGACGCTGGTTTTGCTGAAAATCAACAAGTTTGTAGCAAACTAGTTGACTTGTGTGACTGGCTATGTAAGGAGTATGGCGAAGGTACGGTTACGCTTTTTGACTGGAACCAAATTTGTAAAAGCCAAGGTGATATTGATGAAGTTGACCCCGCGATTATTCGGGAACTTGGCTTAAAAGACTTCCGCACCAAATATAATGAAGCGCTAGTTTCCTGCAAGGGCTTTGGTAATCGCTTCCAGAATTACCTCAAAAATAGGAAACATCTTGAAGCCGATTTAAAACAGATCGAGCGCTACGTTTCCATACCCGATGACATCATGGAACGCTGCGACCAAGCCCACATTCGCGCTCAGATGGGAAGCGGTAAAACAGAAGCAGTTTTGAGGTTCCTTAAAAAAGTTGGCTTACCAGTAATTTTCCTCGGCTACCGTAACTCATTGAGCTACGCTACCGTACAACGTGCTATTGACAACTACAGTCTGCAAGCGCTACACGTAGCCGAAATGTCAGAGCTAATCGAAGGAGTAAAGGTAAACCACGCTAAAGACGGCAACTTAGATTTAATTGCTGGCTGTATTGATAGCTACCACAAAATGCAAGCGTTTATCGACGCTAACCCCGAATACATAGTAGTAACTGACGAAGTTGATAGTTTTCTCGATCACGTCGAAGGTGGAGGAACGTTAGCCAACCGTCAAAAAACTGCAATCGAATTTTTCAAAAATTGCGTTGATGGGGCTAAATTAACTTTCACAATGGACGCTAATTTAAATCAACGTCATGTGAATTTGTTTAAGCAATTATTCCCCTCTAAAAAATCACTTGTAATTGATAGCAAGCCAGTTAAACCATTACCACCAAAAACGTTTTACTTCCTCGAAACCGAAAGCGATAAAGCTGACTATTCGCGCAACCCAAAATACCTTTCAGACCACTTAACAAAGATTGCCAAGGAGGCGCTAGCCGAAGGTAAAAAAGTACTGTGGCTCAGTGATTCTCAGAAGAGTTGTGAAACTTTCGACGAACTAATAAAAGCATTTGTTAAAGGTATTAAAAGTTTTCGATTTGATGGTAAAACATCTACAGAAAAAATATCAAAAGACTTCAAAGACAACCCAACACAATTTATAACAACAGCGCAATTAGAATTATTAGAAGTTTCGCCTAGTGGAGAAAGCGGTCTAGACCTTTCACTTTTTGATTATTTCGATCTAGTTATTCTTGACATAAAAGGTGTACTAGGTGTCAACAAACTAATACAATTATCAGGTAGATTACGGGACGTTAAACCGCCCGTATACGTTGGCTGCCCTGAGTTCTCCAATGCTACAGAAAACCCCTTCCCATTCGCTTTTAACAAACTCGAAGAAATAATGAGAAAACGACAAGATATGCTTATGGAAAGGGCAAAATACGCTGACCAAGACCTAGCCAGCGATGAAAGCATAGACGCGATTACCGATGAATTAAACAAGGCGTTCAAGGCGGATTTACTATTCCGTGATTCGCTAAGAGAAAGCAGCAAATTAAAATACGAACACAGTAATTTAAAACTTGTTTTAAAGGCTTCATTAGCTCAAGACGGACACCGAATTATTGATTTAGTTGATACCCGTGACGCAACAACAGAAGCGGAACGGGCAGACGCTAAAGAATTTGTTAAAGACCGCGAAGCCAATCAGATATTTAATGCCCCAGATATCGACGAAGAAAAAGCTAAACAACTTGCAAAAATGGAGGTAGATTGGCTTACAAAATGTCAAGTTACTAAAGCTAACTTTAAACAATCACTACCGGGAATAGAAGCAACAGAATCATGGGGAGTTGATTTAATTAGGGCTTTAGTTGTTGATAATCCTAAACTAATTCACCAGCGATGGCGACTCAAACAATTTGAAAGTGACGAGCTATTTAACGCGGTTTTCAAAAAGCAGAAAGAGTTTAATTTTGAATTTGGCTTCAGTTGTAAAGACGTTTGGAAATCCGAATCAACGCGGATCGAAGCACTAAAGCTTATGGGCTTTGGTGAAGTACTAGAAAGGAAGGTGTTTAGTGTCCGCGAAGATTGGGTAAAAACAATAATCAATCGGTACTACGAGAATGACCACTTTTACGAACTAATCGGGATTACCCGCGCCAAGAAAGACGAGAGAGGCAAGTATATTAAAACTATGGTCAATCGGTTCCTTGACTTCCTTGGGCTGGAATGTGGGAAGGCGAAACGGAAAGACAGCGGGGATAGGTACTACCCAATTGTGCCGAACGGGAATTTAGCACCATTCCTAGATGATATTGATAGCAGTTTGCAGCAAAAAGCCCAAGCCACTATCGAACAAGCCAGCATAATATCACTAGCCAAAGCCAAAAGGAAAGGCGACAACGCGCAGAAGCAAGAAACTTCTTGGAATGAAGAATACACGCTGGAGCTACAAAAACGCAAATTAGAGCAACAGCTAACCGGACATTACCAAGTAGAAGGGATAGCTGGCGTTATCGCATTATTAGAGATGTGCGACTCCAAAGAATTAGCGCGAGATGTTTACAACGGGGATATTCCCGACAACGTTTTACAACTGGCTGAACTTTACATCCCACCGGAGAAACAATCTCAAATCTCAAAGTGGGTTTTTGGCAACTCTGGTTAACAGGTGTTAACCCTGACCCCCCCCCAGTCTTTCCCTTTATTTATATATAAGCCAAGGAAACACTGGAGGGGGTAATAACGAAACAATAAGGGTTTTTAGTTATTTACTGAGTTTTAAATGTCACAGACACACGGAGTACCGCTAAATATGGGTGAAGCCAGAAGAAGAAAAATGCTGTTAGGCAACCTTTACGGGAAGCCCCAAAATAATCCCGAAATTCAAAATACTGCTGATGGTGAAACTCAAAAATTAATTGATGCCACAGTGCTGATTTTTGAAATTTTCCAAAATTCAAAAGTTGGTAATTCTAAGTTGGATTCCGAAGCGCTTAAAGATTTGGCATCTACCCATTTTCTAGAAGAGTTTGAAGCGCTTAACCGAATTCACTCCGACAATGAAGGTACATTTGATTGGGCTAGGCTGCAAATATTCAAGGCTGCCGTACTATTGCTAGCCGATACCAGCGAACTTACTTCTGAAAGTGCGAGCTATATAACCGAGGAGATCCATAAGGCAGGCTTAATAATGCATGAAGTTGATGGGATGCGGGGACTCGAAGATCGACTGGTATGGTACTTCTTACCGAAACGCTGGCATCGGACGATAGATGAAGCCTTTAACGGCATTGGGACTTGGTTGAGCTAGGTTGTTCTAATGTTCGGAGCAGCCGCGCAACTCCGAACATTACGCCCCATAACCAGAAAAACCTGCACCGTAACCAGATACCTCAAATATCAGCCCCACAGCCTTGGTAAAATCATATAAAATGTCGTTTTTGTCGTGATTACGTGTACTACTCTGTAGTACTTTGTCGCTAAACGACATTTTACTACAAATACTACATTGTCTTATGGCGTTATCACGATTTGTTAAGGCAGAAGCCCGAAAATTATATTTACAGGGGGTAAGCTGCCAAGAGATTGCCGAAGAACTGGAAATCAACATCCGAACCATGCAGCGATGGGCAAGGGAATTTGATGGCGAGGCTGTGGTAATTCCCGTAGTATCTGAAGTTGAGCCAGAACCGCCCATAGAAGCTCTGCAAAGGGTAGCCGAGCCACAGCAACCCATCGGAGAGTCGATTGAACTTAATTTAACAGCACGAATTGCAGTGCGCTTGCTTAACCTTACCGAAGTTGCTATAGATACAGTAGAAGAAGTACTTACGAACGGTGACGCTACTCATGGCAATAAGCTTAAGGCAGCGCAGATGGTAGCCCAATGGGTAGGGCTGGATGAAAATAACCGCTCTACCGTAATGAGCAATGTTACCCATAAACTTGGTCTTAATTGTGCCGATGACTACGAAGAAAACCAAGCAATATTTACCCCTCGCCGTAGCCCGAATTCATAGCTCTTGCAGCGTTTTTAAGTTATGTACTCGCCAAGTCATGCCTCGTGTTTCGTCTGGGGAGGGAACCAACATAAGTCCATATTTTCTAAGTGTCCCAATCGCGATATTGAAATTAGACACTAGCCCAGTGATTTTCGCTAGTTCTGACAGCGCTGATAGCTTTTGTTGCACGGTTATAGGCACCCCAGAATCTAGATCGGCAAAAGCAATGTCCTCAAGTTCTTTTATTATCCGGTTGATCCGTTGTGTCTCCTGTCGGCATTTTTCTGAAAAAAGTACGTCGAGTCTCCGTTGGATGTTTTCTTTCTTGAGCAATTCCAGCGACTCTTCTTTGATAGATTTTTTATACTTATATCCTGCACTAGTGAAAGCTTCCATGTAATTGTGGTCGATTACATATTCCCGGCAAAATAGCTCTTCTTGTGGTGTTAATTTACTCATGGTCGCGTAGCTATAAACTATTAGTAGTACATTAATACGAATATCATGAAAATTGATAAGGAAAAACTTGTCCGGGAATACACAATCGTGGCTACTACTCGACTTGAGGATATTGCTGATTTTGATGGTAGATATTACACATTAAAAGATTTTAATTCTGAACTGAATAAAGCTATCAGGACTATCAAGCTTGATAGAAAAGGCAGGATAAGGGACATCAAGCTACACGGCACCTAATCCGATCGCCGCACCCCTAAATCAAGTCCAAAGTAATTGTCAAGTGATTGTTACAAACGGCAGCGCATAGCGATCACATTGAGTAACCTATGAATGCTCGTATGGTAAGTGTACGTAATACCAGTAGACTAACTATCTATGGGCGGTCGCATAGTTCGTTTAAATTTAAGCTAACTGAGAATTGGGAATTGGGAATTACAGTCAGAAGTTAGGAGTTAAGAATTAGAACTATAGATAAACACCTTGGCGATCGCTGCTTAATATGTACTTGCCGTCTATGTATCGATTAAGCCAAAGAGTACGCAGGATAAAATGTGATAATTATTTACAATTACTGACAGATGAGCCAACTTGTGATAGCTCATCTAGTTATGCAAAAATCCTAACTAGTTACGCAAACTTAACAAACTGTAATAACCAGATGTGTGCATGGACATAACCAGTTACTCATGCAAAATTGAACCTTGATTCCCGACGGTGGAGGGCGGAGGCTGCAAGCCTTACGCCCGCTGGACTTCAGCCACAGACTAACGACTGCACCTATCCGGTTATGCAGAGATACTAACTAGTTAGGATTGCAGAGATGAACCAGATTAGATGTATGCATTTGTTCCAGTGTATGCCTACACTAACCAGTTATGTCTGTTAATCTAGATTAACAGACATAACTGGTTAGTGTAGGCATACACTGGAACAAATGCATACATCTAATCTGGTTCATCTCTGCAATCCTAACTAGTTAGTATCTCTGCATAACCGGATAGGTGCAGTCGTTAGTCTGTGGCTGAAGTCCAGCGGGCGTAAGGCTTGCAGCCTCCGCCCTCCACCGTCGGGAATCAAGGTTCAATTTTGCATGAGTAACTGGTTATGTCCATGCACACATCTGGTTATTACAGTTTGTTAAGTTTGCGTAACTAGTTAGGATTTTTGCATAACTAGATGAGCTATCACAAGTTGGCTCATCTGTCAGTAATTGTAAATAATTATCACATTTTATCCTGCGTACTCTTTGGCTTAATCGATACATAGACGGCAAGTACATATTAAGCAGCGATCGCCAAGGTGTTTATCTATAGTTCTAATTCTTAACTCCTAACTTCTGACTGTAATTCCCAATTCCCAATTCTCAGTTAGCTTAAATTTAAACGAACTATGCGACCGCCCATAGATAGTTAGTCTACTGGTATTACGTACACTTACCATACGAGCATTCATAGGTTACTCAATGTGATCGCTATGCGCTGCCGTTTGTAACAATCACTTGACAATTACTTTGGACTTGATTTAGGGGTGCGGCGATCGGATTAGGTGCCGTGTAGCTTGATGTCCCTTATCCTGCCTTTTCTATCAAGCTTGATAGTCCTGATAGCTTTATTCAGTTCAGAATTAAAATCTTTTAATGTGTAATATCTACCATCAAAATCAGCAATATCCTCAAGTCGAGTAGTAGCCACGATTGTGTATTCCCGGACAAGTTTTTCCTTATCAATTTTCATGATATTCGTATTAATGTACTACTAATAGTTTATAGCTACGCGACCATGAGTAAATTAACACCACAAGAAGAGCTATTTTGCCGGGAATATGTAATCGACCACAATTACATGGAAGCTTTCACTAGTGCAGGATATAAGTATAAAAAATCTATCAAAGAAGAGTCGCTGGAATTGCTCAAGAAAGAAAACATCCAACGGAGACTCGACGTACTTTTTTCAGAAAAATGCCGACAGGAGACACAACGGATCAACCGGATAATAAAAGAACTTGAGGACATTGCTTTTGCCGATCTAGATTCTGGGGTGCCTATAACCGTGCAACAAAAGCTATCAGCGCTGTCAGAACTAGCGAAAATCACTGGGCTAGTGTCTAATTTCAATATCGCGATTGGGACACTTAGAAAATATGGACTTATGTTGGTTCCCTCCCCAGACGAAACACGAGGCATGACTTGGCGAGTACATAACTTAAAAACGCTGCAAGAGCTATGAATTCGGGCTACGGCGAGGGGTAAATATTGCTTGGTTTTCTTCGTAGTCATCGGCACAATTAAGACCAAGTTTATGGGTAACATTGCTCATTACGGTAGAGCGGTTATTTTCATCCAGCCCTACCCATTGGGCTACCATCTGCGCTGCCTTAAGCTTATTGCCATGAGTAGCGTCACCGTTCGTAAGTACTTCTTCTACTGTATCTATAGCAACTTCGGTAAGGTTAAGCAAGCGCACTGCAATTCGTGCTGTTAAATTAAGTTCAATCGACTCTCCGATGGGTTGCTGTGGCTCGGCTACCCTTTGCAGAGCTTCTATGGGCGGTTCTGGCTCAACTTCAGATACTACGGGAATTACCACAGCCTCGCCATCAAATTCCCTTGCCCATCGCTGCATGGTTCGGATGTTGATTTCCAGTTCTTCGGCAATCTCTTGGCAGCTTACCCCCTGTAAATATAATTTTCGGGCTTCTGCCTTAACAAATCGTGATAACGCCATAAGACAATGTAGTATTTGTAGTAAAATGTCGTTTAGCGACAAAGTACTACAGAGTAGTACACGTAATCACGACAAAAACGACATTTTATATGATTTTACCAAGGCTGTGGGGCTGATATTTGAGGTATCTGGTTACGGTGCAGGTTTTTCTGGTTATGGGGCGTAATGTTCGGAGTTGCGCGGCTGCTCCGAACATTAGAACAACCTAGCTCAACCAAGTCCCAATGCCGTTAAAGGCTTCATCTATCGTCCGATGCCAGCGTTTCGGTAAGAAGTACCATACCAGTCGATCTTCGAGTCCCCGCATCCCATCAACTTCATGCATTATTAAGCCTGCCTTATGGATCTCCTCGGTTATATAGCTCGCACTTTCAGAAGTAAGTTCGCTGGTATCGGCTAGCAATAGTACGGCAGCCTTGAATATTTGCAGCCTAGCCCAATCAAATGTACCTTCATTGTCGGAGTGAATTCGGTTAAGCGCTTCAAACTCTTCTAGAAAATGGGTAGATGCCAAATCTTTAAGCGCTTCGGAATCCAACTTAGAATTACCAACTTTTGAATTTTGGAAAATTTCAAAAATCAGCACTGTGGCATCAATTAATTTTTGAGTTTCACCATCAGCAGTATTTTGAATTTCGGGATTATTTTGGGGCTTCCCGTAAAGGTTGCCTAACAGCATTTTTCTTCTTCTGGCTTCACCCATATTTAGCGGTACTCCGTGTGTCTGTGACATTTAAAACTCAGTAAATAACTAAAAACCCTTATTGTTTCGTTATTACCCCCTCCAGTGTTTCCTTGGCTTATATATAAATAAAGGGAAAGACTGGGGGGGGGTCAGGGTTAACACCTGTTAACCAGAGTTGCCAAAAACCCACTTTGAGATTTGAGATTGTTTCTCCGGTGGGATGTAAAGTTCAGCCAGTTGTAAAACGTTGTCGGGAATATCCCCGTTGTAAACATCTCGCGCTAATTCTTTGGAGTCGCACATCTCTAATAATGCGATAACGCCAGCTATCCCTTCTACTTGGTAATGTCCGGTTAGCTGTTGCTCTAATTTGCGTTTTTGTAGCTCCAGCGTGTATTCTTCATTCCAAGAAGTTTCTTGCTTCTGCGCGTTGTCGCCTTTCCTTTTGGCTTTGGCTAGTGATATTATGCTGGCTTGTTCGATAGTGGCTTGGGCTTTTTGCTGCAAACTGCTATCAATATCATCTAGGAATGGTGCTAAATTCCCGTTCGGCACAATTGGGTAGTACCTATCCCCGCTGTCTTTCCGTTTCGCCTTCCCACATTCCAGCCCAAGGAAGTCAAGGAACCGATTGACCATAGTTTTAATATACTTGCCTCTCTCGTCTTTCTTGGCGCGGGTAATCCCGATTAGTTCGTAAAAGTGGTCATTCTCGTAGTACCGATTGATTATTGTTTTTACCCAATCTTCGCGGACACTAAACACCTTCCTTTCTAGTACTTCACCAAAGCCCATAAGCTTTAGTGCTTCGATCCGCGTTGATTCGGATTTCCAAACGTCTTTACAACTGAAGCCAAATTCAAAATTAAACTCTTTCTGCTTTTTGAAAACCGCGTTAAATAGCTCGTCACTTTCAAATTGTTTGAGTCGCCATCGCTGGTGAATTAGTTTAGGATTATCAACAACTAAAGCCCTAATTAAATCAACTCCCCATGATTCTGTTGCTTCTATTCCCGGTAGTGATTGTTTAAAGTTAGCTTTAGTAACTTGACATTTTGTAAGCCAATCTACCTCCATTTTTGCAAGTTGTTTAGCTTTTTCTTCGTCGATATCTGGGGCATTAAATATCTGATTGGCTTCGCGGTCTTTAACAAATTCTTTAGCGTCTGCCCGTTCCGCTTCTGTTGTTGCGTCACGGGTATCAACTAAATCAATAATTCGGTGTCCGTCTTGAGCTAATGAAGCCTTTAAAACAAGTTTTAAATTACTGTGTTCGTATTTTAATTTGCTGCTTTCTCTTAGCGAATCACGGAATAGTAAATCCGCCTTGAACGCCTTGTTTAATTCATCGGTAATCGCGTCTATGCTTTCATCGCTGGCTAGGTCTTGGTCAGCGTATTTTGCCCTTTCCATAAGCATATCTTGTCGTTTTCTCATTATTTCTTCGAGTTTGTTAAAAGCGAATGGGAAGGGGTTTTCTGTAGCATTGGAGAACTCAGGGCAGCCAACGTATACGGGCGGTTTAACGTCCCGTAATCTACCTGATAATTGTATTAGTTTGTTGACACCTAGTACACCTTTTATGTCAAGAATAACTAGATCGAAATAATCAAAAAGTGAAAGGTCTAGACCGCTTTCTCCACTAGGCGAAACTTCTAATAATTCTAATTGCGCTGTTGTTATAAATTGTGTTGGGTTGTCTTTGAAGTCTTTTGATATTTTTTCTGTAGATGTTTTACCATCAAATCGAAAACTTTTAATACCTTTAACAAATGCTTTTATTAGTTCGTCGAAAGTTTCACAACTCTTCTGAGAATCACTGAGCCACAGTACTTTTTTACCTTCGGCTAGCGCCTCCTTGGCAATCTTTGTTAAGTGGTCTGAAAGGTATTTTGGGTTGCGCGAATAGTCAGCTTTATCGCTTTCGGTTTCGAGGAAGTAAAACGTTTTTGGTGGTAATGGTTTAACTGGCTTGCTATCAATTACAAGTGATTTTTTAGAGGGGAATAATTGCTTAAACAAATTCACATGACGTTGATTTAAATTAGCGTCCATTGTGAAAGTTAATTTAGCCCCATCAACGCAATTTTTGAAAAATTCGATTGCAGTTTTTTGACGGTTGGCTAACGTTCCTCCACCTTCGACGTGATCGAGAAAACTATCAACTTCGTCAGTTACTACTATGTATTCGGGGTTAGCGTCGATAAACGCTTGCATTTTGTGGTAGCTATCAATACAGCCAGCAATTAAATCTAAGTTGCCGTCTTTAGCGTGGTTTACCTTTACTCCTTCGATTAGCTCTGACATTTCGGCTACGTGTAGCGCTTGCAGACTGTAGTTGTCAATAGCACGTTGTACGGTAGCGTAGCTCAATGAGTTACGGTAGCCGAGGAAAATTACTGGTAAGCCAACTTTTTTAAGGAACCTCAAAACTGCTTCTGTTTTACCGCTTCCCATCTGAGCGCGAATGTGGGCTTGGTCGCAGCGTTCCATGATGTCATCGGGTATGGAAACGTAGCGCTCGATCTGTTTTAAATCGGCTTCAAGATGTTTCCTATTTTTGAGGTAATTCTGGAAGCGATTACCAAAGCCCTTGCAGGAAACTAGCGCTTCATTATATTTGGTGCGGAAGTCTTTTAAGCCAAGTTCCCGAATAATCGCGGGGTCAACTTCATCAATATCACCTTGGCTTTTACAAATTTGGTTCCAGTCAAAAAGCGTAACCGTACCTTCGCCATACTCCTTACATAGCCAGTCACACAAGTCAACTAGTTTGCTACAAACTTGTTGATTTTCAGCAAAACCAGCGTCAGGGGCTATGAAGAATTGGGGTGTACCTTCCGGTAATAGCGTTTTGATTGTAGATCGGAAAGTTTCGCCAGTAAAATTACCGCTACTAGCCCCAATGGTAATCATGCCAAACTTTTCGGCTGCGATTTCTGGTTTAATGATTGTACCTTCTGTTAGTAAAAACCCTTCGCGGCGGATTTCTTTGGGGATAATAACGCTCAGAGGCAATTCCCCTAATTCCTTAGTATTTACTGGGGTTTCGGTACAACTTCCCCATCTGTAACGTCCCCCTTTCGGGGAGTCATCCAACCGAATTTGGAACCCGGTGATTAAACCGTCAGCGTTACGGACAAAACCGATAAGCCCAGCACCGCTGTTACTCAACTGAGATTTATCAAATTTATTTAGACCGGGCAACCGGGAATCGTATTTCTTAGATAATTGGTGGTACTTCCGCACTCGGTAAACTTCAACGGCTGCATTTTCGCTGTCGGATAACCCGCGAGATTTTCGGAGGTCGGCACGTAGCCCCGCTGCTTTTAACTCCTCACGAATTTCTAAGTAAATCTGGTGTCGTTCAATTGCGGACAAAGAATTTAATTTCTGTTCCTTCTCCAGCGCCTCAGCTTCTCGCTTGGCTTTTTCTCTGCGTAAAGTTTGGTCATTTCTCCACTGGCGGCGCTTTTCCTCGCTCCAATTGGAATCATTGATTTTGAATACTCCCCAGAAACCATCTTTGGAATGTCCGGTGCAGGTGAATTCTCCAAAAGTATCGTTAGTTTTGACTGAGGAGTGGGTAGCACATAACCAAGCTGTATCAACTGTGGCGTGACGACATTTACCTGAAACATCTTGACAAATTGGACATGGTTCGCTTGGTGTGGTTGGCTTAAGCTGTTGCCTGAAACTCATCTCGCCACCTCCGCACCAAGACGGGAGATGTGCTTGCGAATCCGTCCACAGAGACAACATCGCCAAACGGCGAAATAATCGGGATTATGGCTACGGGTTAAATAAATGCGCTCGTGACCGCAGCGACAGAAAAGCGGGGTTTTGGTTGTTGGGTTGATGATTGTTATCGGCATTGCTCTTTTTCTCCTTCGAGCGCTGCCTACTGTTCAATCTCTCCCCCTGTCTGGCTTCCTTCTGTGTTTGTGTCTACATTTGTGATGACAAATGATTACAAAATTGGTAAATTAAAAGTGACTTATAGGTGCGAGTTGTAGCCCGCTTCATTGTTGAAGGAATTTACTTTGTCTTTTAGATTGTGGACAGGGGAAGGAATTTACTTTGTAGGCTTAACTCGACCTTTTTTTTTATATGCCCCCAAATCAGTAATTGATTTGGGGGTTTTGACTTATAGGTGCTTAATCGCCTTTGTGGGCTTAAACACATTAATAGCTAAGCATACTTTTGGGTTTCCGCCTCAACGTTTATAATCCTTACTGGGTAAGGGTTTCAGGCTACCCCCTTTAACACCCCTATTTTAGAGCCTGTAAACCATGCTGTGCAAGGGTTTCAAGCGTTGGGTTTTAAAAAATCGATACTATAGGGGTAAGACCCCTCGTCCCTATCTACTCTATGTAGAATCAGCACTCCAGCCGTCAGAGCCACTAATCGGATTAAACTTTGCGTTGCTACAGTGGTCTATGGCATCTGCCCAATTTCGCAATGAAGAAATATAAGGTTTCAAATAATGATTCTTAAAATTGCCAGGGGGTATATTTGAGGCAATGGTGAATAGCTTAAATTCTTCTGGGTGAATAGAAGAATCAAATGGGTTGTCCCCATTCTCTAATGCTTTGGCTGTTACTCGAATCCCGGTAGTGTAATCTTTCTTTGTAGAAATATCTTCGGTTTTTTCTCTCATCATGTCGAATAAAAATCTTGAGCGACTTTCGCTAACAATCGCATCAAACCAATCCCAAGACCTTGGAAATCTTTTGAGGTCTGACTGGGGTAACAGGTCGCGACATTTCATACAAAGATTAGCTATTCTAAGCCACACCTCGGATTCAGCGTCTAAGAAAGATTTCATTTTGTTATCCCATTTTGGGAGCCTGCACAGTTGCGGACTCCAACTCTTGCGAATAATGTATGCTGCTGTGTAGGACATCTCAAACTCATACTGAGAGATACGTTTTAAACGCAAGTCGTCTAAGTCTTTAGGCAGTTCGATAAAGGGAGAAGCCATCAGCCGTAAAGTATCGGCAGCACTTTTGTCAGGAATCTTGCCGAAGTTTGGCAATATCATGGTTCCGTTTATAGCTTCTATCGACGGCGGGAAAAAAGACAGTTTAATGTCATGGGGTAGCACTTGTGAATCAAAAAATATCTTGTCTATAGGGGGGTAAGGAAAATTTAATATTGCAATTGGGGACTTAGCGTAAGCAGTTACAACCCACTGGTTATATTTTTTATTTTCCTCTCTAGTAACAAATCCCTTTCTGAGTCTGCGGCTGTGTATACTAAAAAGTTCTTGGAAAAGAACTTTAGGCTTTATGTTCATACAGCTTGTAACAAAACACCCTAGAAATAAGTAAGAAACGACTAATAAAGCAATAACAGCGGTAAGCCTATATATACCGCTGTTTCTACCTCCTCAAAACAAGTAAGAATTAAAAAATAATGGTAATTTGAGTTTTTGGTAATATTGCTTGGTTTGGTCTAACCGATGTTTCGCACATATTTTGCTCAGAACCGCGTACATTTTTAACATTGGCTTAAGAGTTATTGCTGTTAGTAAGTTGAATTGTATAAGGTATCTCATAATGCAGCCCCAGCCTGAAAAACTTGTTCAACGGTCAAATTTAATTCGGGAAATACTTTTGATGGAATTCTACCGCTTCTTAGAAAAGTACGTTTATATTGCCCATTCTCTAGCTGACACAGAACAAAGGTTGGTTGTTTTGGAATGCCAGTAAATTCCTTTCCCCCAATTCCCAAATAATCAACAATCCAGTATTCGGGTATTCCAACATCGCTGTATTCGTCAAATTTCAAAGCATAGTCAACACTCCAGTTAGTGCTTACTACTTCTACTACTAGTGGAATTGTCGCAGCTTGTGAGACGGTTGATTCCTTTTTAAACAAAGGTTCATTTTTTAAATTTGTTTCGTCTAGCACTAACACATCTGGGTAATAGCCAGATTCTTTACCTTCTGGCTTTACTAATACTTTTGAAGGAATGATGTAGGGTTGATTTAACCTGACAAATTCAAAAGTTATATTTTTTGCGATAAATCCTATAACCTTTTCATGTTCCCCTACTGGTTGAGCCACTTCTATTATTTCTCCATCGTGTAGTTCGTATATTCTGTCCCCCGTCTCTAACTGGGTAAATTCTTCAAACGTTAGCGTTTTAGTTAATGTTTGGGTCATTGGGAAAAGTTACTCAATAAAAGTTTGTTTAAAGATAAATAACTATTTTTTTACATATTCCAAAATATCGTTTGGAGTGCAGTCGAAGAAAGTACATAATTTGTCGATGGCATCAAATGATATTGATTTAGCGTAGCCATTTTCCAGCCTTCTGTAGTTCGCTTCAGCGATTCCTAAAATATCACCCAAAAATCTTTGACTTGGATTATCTGGGTGCTTCTCTCTTAGCTCTTTAAGTTTTAAGCTCACTGTCATATACCAATAAATCTATATATAGATAATACCGCATAAATATTATCCGCATACAAAGTATAAGGATAGCTAATCGCGTAATTTAGCCCATATAAATATTATACGCATTGGTAGTATTTGTCTTTATCAGATTTTTAAAGGTTGTCAGCGTATTGGCATCTCTTATAATGCCTATACGCATAAAATTTATGCGCTATCTTATAAATGTGAGCGATAGGGACGAGGACAGCAAACGCAATATCAATAAGCCGGACTGCTCACCCCTCAAATAATCTCTGCAATCACATTTGTATCGTAAAGACCACGGGAAAGACCGCGTATAGTTTCTGCCAGCTATGGCTGTAAATAGTTAAAAGCCCCTTCAAGGGGCATGGGGTGTATCTCCGCCACAGAGAAACAACGAACGCATTATAGGACAAAGCAATGAACGAATTAGATATTATGTCTCACTTAGCAACAATTTTCTGGCATCTAGACATACTTTCTCGAATGACCTCTAGACC
>JBCCLY010000007.1:0-18863 GCA_039026655.1 Cyanobacteria bacterium P01_C01_bin.38
AGTACTAACAATAGTTTGAATGTTAACTCCGATAAATAAGAATAGGGCAAATAAGCTAGTAAATACTACATTCCAACGTAAATCTAAATGAGGTTTTCCAATAGCTACTAATAATTGAGATGCTGCATCTGCAAAAGGTCTAGGAATTGCTGATAAACAAATTAGAATTAAAATTGGAATGGCAGGTATCCACTGTTCGCCAAAAACAATAGGAACGTAAAAAGGAGCTAAACTAGATTGTAATAAAACAAAAGGAACAATTATCAATCCAATAGTTCTCAGACTATGGAGATAGCGATGTTTAAATTCACTCCACTCTGTACGAGCTTCGCATAAATGAGGCAGCATCACCGCACTAATTGCATTAATGATACTTAAACTAATTCCCAAACCGGCGTTGAAACCAAAAAAGTAGATTCCTAACTCTTCAATACCAACAAAACGTCCAACTATTAAATAATCTAAGTTGTTTCTTAACGTTTTTAGCAATCCAACACCAAGAATGTTTTTTCCAAAACTTAATATTTCGTCCCAATATAAAGTTGTGAATCCTTCTTTAGGTCGCCAAGAATGGTATTTGTAATATATGATTATTTCTAAGGGAGCGACTAAAACTATTGGCAGAGCAAAAGACCATACTCCCATACCCATAAAAGCAAATACTGCGGTCAATATGCCGGAAAGAGAATATTGAACAACGTCGGTGAATGCTATTACTTTAAAACGATTTTGTCTTTGAATTAAAGTTTTTTGGATACCATAAATAGGCCAAATTAAATAAGCTATTCCACTAACAATAATAGGAAAAATAATCTCTTTACTGTCATAAGCCGCAGCAATAGGAAATGCTGCAAGAGCCTGAATCATAAATAAGCTGGAAAAAATTAGCCAGTTTAACCAAAAAGCAGAACTACATAACTGCGGAAGTTGTTTCTCCTCTGCTTGAATAATCTTTGCGCCAATACCTACATCAGCAAAAGTAATCGCAAACTCGCGCACGGCAAGAATTATCGCTCCCAAACCGTAATCATAGGGAGTTAGATATCTCGCCGTGATAACCACTAATCCTAAACGTAGGACTCTGTACAAGATTTCGGCTATACCTAGCCAGCCAAGATTACGAATAAACTGACTAGATATTTTTTTGTCGATATACTTGGTAATTGCGTTTAAGAACTTCACAATTTGTTTTAAGGAGAATTTATTAAATTTTGATGCTTTGATAATCTTTTTGAGAGCGATTATTTAGGACTTCATAGTATTGGACACTAAACCCAATACGCGATTGCGTCCGGCTTCCAATTCATCTAATGCTGTTGAAAGTGAAGGACGAACCGTTTTACCAAGTCCGACAACCATCAAAATTCCATCGGCATGGGTGGCTAAAATACTGGTGTCTAAACGCCCTAAAATATGAGGGGTATCGTACACCACTAAATCAAAATCAGATTGCGATCGCATTACAAAATTTCGCATTCTTGGTGATGAGAATAGCTTTGCAGGATTGCGCGGTATCTCTCCTGCGGTGATCACAAATAAATTTTCCTCTTCATAGGATTGTCCGAGTACATCGTTTAAATCTAAGCCTTGGGAAAGTATTTCGCTTAATCCGTGGGTATTTATTAAACCTAAGCTGTGATGCACGTGAGGATTTTGTAAATTAGCATCTACTAACAGTACCCTTAAACCAGCTTCTGCGGCAGTTTTAGCAAAAGTTGTAGCGACGGTAGTTTTACCTTCTCCTGGATTAGCCGATGTTATTAATAACGAAGAAATATCAGTTTCTTCTTTTAAAGCTTGAATTCTGGTATACAAAGAATAAAAGGCTTGGATATAAGGAGACGTTGGCAACTCTTTGTTTCTACCCTTATTTCCAGTAAGCAAGCGCTCGTCTTTTTCTAAGGTATACACTAATTCTTTATCGGCAGGAGGCAATAGTTTAAGTTCTTTTAGATAAGGAATTGTTGCTAATAAAGGTAGTTTTGCGGTTCGTTTAACTTCTCCCGAATCATGAATAACATTCTGAGCATTTTCTAAAAGGAAAGCAGCTAAAACACCTAAAAGTAAACCTCCCGCTCCTCCCAAAACAAGACCGAATTTACCTTTAGAAGCATCTGCCACAAACTCACCGCTTTTATCTTTCGGCAGCCTTGGAGGCATAATCAATTCCCAAGGTACTTCCTGCTGTGCGGCATCTACTCGTAACGCTTCTTGTTTGCCTAAAAGCTGCTTGAGAGTATCGCTAGCAACCTGCAACTCTCGCTCGATATTGGCATATCTACCAGCAACCTCTGGATAATCTTTAATTTGTTGGTTTAATTCAACTAAAGCATTATCGGTAGCTTTCAAACTTGCTTCTAGTAACTGAATCTGATTTGCAGTTTCAGCCATCTTTTGAATCAAGTCGCGGCGAACCGAATTTTGATAAGTTCCGACTTGGGAGTTAAGTAAATTTGCAGGAACGTTATTACCTAAAGCTAATCGCGCTTCCCGTTGTAATAGAGGTAATAACTTCTGGCGTTGCTGTCTTAAAGAAACCATTACGGGGTTAGCGTCGCTCAAGCGCACCGACTCTGTAGCAATTTGAGCTTCTACTTCTCGAACGCGCTTAAGTATATCTTGATATTGCGGTGATTCGCTTAGAGCCGAAGCAGCGATTGCCGCATCTGGAGACATTCCCAATTGGTTTTCTAGGGAAACATAAAGAGACTTAGCCTCTGCCAAATTCTTACTAGTTTCAACCTTGCTCGCTTGCAGTTCATCGGCTCTCTGTAGCAGCTGCTTTCCCTGGAGTTCGGGATTAACCAGATTGAAGCTTTGCTGAAACCGCTGCATTTCTCCCTGTAGGGTGCTGACTCGCAATCGTAATGTGGGAATCTGCTGCTCTACAAATCTAATTCCCTGACGTAAGTTGGTTTGCTGCTGTTCGAGACTATACTTCCGATAAGCTTGAGATACTTTGTCTAATACAAACAGAACTTTCTGTGGATTAGCATCTTTATAGCGGATTTCTATAACTCTAGACTCAATTTCACCTTGAGAAAGACGGCTAATGTGGAGTTGCCCTTCTTTGACGGCGGTAGGTACTTTACCTGCTTTACTACCTCCAACTAACTTGCCATAGGTAACTCCTGGATATTTTTCTTGAATGTCTTCAACTACAGGTTCTATGACTTTCGGGCTTTTTAGAACCTCTAATAAAGCCTGATAATCCAAAGGAGTATTATTCTGTCTAGTGATTTTGTTTACATCTTGCTGAAGAGTCTGAGATAGTAAAACCAGCAGTTCGCTTTCGGAACTTGTTAAAGGCTCTACTAATAATTGAAACTTACCTTCATACTTAGGAGTACGTGTAGAACCCCACGCAAACGCGGCTGTAGATGATATTAAAGCAACGCTAGCAATTAAAACTGCTCGACGGCGCAACATTGAGAAAATTTGACCAAAACCAATACTTTCTTCTTCAACAGTTTGGGGTCTTTTTACTAACCAGTATGGTTCTCTAGATAAAGATTTGGTTTCGTTCAAAGGCTGCAAATCTTGTTTTCTTGCTGGCATTTGTGTTTCCATTCAGAATCCCATTTAAAACAATTTAATATAGTGTTTCGCTCAATAATAAGTTGTAAATAATTTTGGTTCTTCAGCACATAGTATGCTAAAAATATGAATAAAAAACTTGGAACCCTTACTGTGCGCTGTTAACGCCGCTTTATTAATGGATTTGAAGAATAAATACTATTTTTTATTCCCTGTTCCCTATTCCCTATTCCCTTTTCCCTTTTTTTACTATTTTTCTAGCATACTAAGTACGGATGAGCCATAATTTTTTGCTAATGAAGGAGTGAAGATAGTTGAAGTACATTTCATTGCAAGTATCAACAAACACTAGTTGCTAAAAGTAGTATTTATATTTCTCCATCAATGCAAAGCTTAAAGTTTAAAGGTCGCGCTTTACAGTATTTGCATATTACTACATATCAATAGTTTCCAGAACGGCACTGCGACATATCTTGTTTGAAAATTAATAAACGGGGGGTAATATCCTCAACATATCTCGCTTGATTGAGAATGAACTTCAATTAATAAAAACTTTACGGAAATAAAACTAGCCGATGAAGATTAAGTAAAATTTTGGCTAATTACTATGACGTAAATAGTAAAAACACGCATACTTAATTAAATAAGATGTTCAGTGAATATAAAATGTTTTCGATGCACTGAAGCGTCAAATACTTGCCGATAAATAGTTTGAAAGCTTTTTATCTATCGGCTAGCACACAAAATACAAAGTTATAACGCAAAAAATCAACGGTTGCTTAAAGCAATATTACTCTATTGACAAAACCAGATAGTTCGTTCATTAATTAAAAAACTTCATCAGTTATTTCGCTTAAAAGAATTATGAAGTTTAGCAATACCTTTACAATAGCGGTATTTTATTTCATGAAAAATTAATATATTTGGAAAAGATATTCGGTATGCCAAAATTACCAAAGCTAGCCGAACAAATATTTGTTGTGTTTACTCTTTTTCTTTCTACAAGTGCCTTAATACCCGTACTTATAGAAGGAGGTAGTGGAAGTATAGGTAGCGACTCCTACAGTCCTAAGTTTTTCATGCTTATCTATATTATTACTTTCTTGCTAATAGTAAAACATCAGAAATATTTTGTACGTGCTGCACAAAAAGATATTTTGATCTGGTTATTCTTAGGAATTGTTATAGCGTCAATTTTATGGACTTTTGCACCTGACGTAACTCCACGGCGTAGCGTACTGCTTTTAGGGACAAGCGTATTCGCTGTCTATATGGCGATGCGTTTCACACTAAGAGAGCAACTACAATTATTAGCTTGTGCTTTAGGCATAGTAATTGTACTGAGTTTTATGTTTGCAATCGGACTACCAAAATATGGATTAATGACCGTTCAAGAAGGAGGTATTCACGCGGGTAATTGGCGGGGAATAATGACTCACAAAAATATTCTAGGGCGATTGATGGTTTTGAGCAGCATGGTGTTTTTGTTTGTTGCGATGAGCAATCCGATTCAAAACCCTAAATATCGCTGGCTTCCTTGGGCAGGCTATATTCTTTCGATCGCTTTAATCGTACTTTGTACTTCTAAGTCAGCTTTAGTAATTTGTCTATCTTTAACAATTATTCTGCCTCTCTACAGAAGTTGGCGAAGCAATTACAACCAGCTAATACCACTGATAATTGCATTGATACTTGTAGTTGGAAGTGTATCTACTTTGTTATTGGATAACTTGCCTGTTGTGGCAGATGCATTAGGGAGAGATTTAACCCTAACTGGACGTACCGACATATGGAGTGCAATGTTCGATCTAATCTGGGAACGTCCTTGGTTAGGCTATGGATTTAATGCTGTCTGGAGAGATTGGGACAGTGAAATTACCGCTTATCTTTGGCGCACTCTGGCATGGGAATGTCCTTACGGGCATAACGGCTTTATGGATTTATTAGCAGAATTAGGTTTTGCAGGCTTCTCAGTATTTTTATTAAGCTTTATCACTACTTTTTTCAAAGGAGTAATGTGGTTGCGAATTACTCAGTGCATAGAAGGAATTTGGCCTTTAATGTATTTAACTTTTTTAGTTATGTACAACATCAGTGAAAGTACTCTTGTAGAAACTAATAGTATTTTCTGGATAGTATACGTGTCTACCGTTTTTTCTCTGGCTATAGAGTATCAACAAGCCAAGAAATATCGATATTATAACCCTTCTTCGATCGATGAAGAATGGATGAATATAAAAGCATTTACCAAACAGTAATAATAGTCAAAATGAAGGCAAATTAAGTATGAAAATTACTTTAGTATGCCACGACATTCCTTACCCTGCGATTCATGGTGGAAGGATAGATATGTGGCGAAGAATTAAAGCTTTTGCACAGATTGGTGTTGAATTACAGCTTATATGCTGGTTTGATAAAGTTCCGCAGCGTGAAG
Organism: Cyanobacteria bacterium P01_C01_bin.38; assembly: GCA_039026655.1. Lineage (GTDB taxonomy): Bacteria > Cyanobacteriota > Cyanobacteriia > Cyanobacteriales > Nostocaceae > Rivularia. The sequence continues at coordinate 5,972 of JBCCLY010000007.1, forward strand.
AAGTTGCTGAAATAAAAAAGTATGTTGATTCAACATATTTTATTCCGTTTAAACACGATTTATATTCTACGGGTTATAGACTTTTAAACTTGCTCCGCTATCCTTTGGAAGTGACTTCTAGATTGGTAGTTGGAAAGCAATTAGAACATTTAGTTTCTCAAGTTCGTGCGTTTAAACCTCATCTTGTTTGGCTAGATGGTATTCATGGTGGAGATGTTGCATCTAAATTAAGCCATCAGTTTGATATACCCATAGTGACTCGCAATCATAATATTGAGCATTTGTATTATCAACGGTTATTTAGTTCGGCAACAGGTACAAGTAAAGTCAAAAGATATTTATCAGTTTCTCATTTGGAAGCATATGAAAAATCTTTATTGAAAGACAGTTTATTGTTTTATGATATTTCAGCAGAAGATTTAAAATTCTGGAAATCGCACGGCTTTAAAAATGGACGCTATCTACCTCCTTTAATGGAAATTTATCAATCTCGTAAACAAGATAAATTTGATCAAAAGATTGACGTAGAAAGCGAATATGATGTTGTTTTTTTAGGCAACCTATATTCTAATAATAATGTAGCTGGTATTGTTTGGTTTTTAACTCAAGTTTTGCCTGAAATTCGCATCCAAATACCTAATATTAAAGTGTTAATTGCTGGGGCAAAACCTATTAATAAAATTAGGCAGTTATGCGAAGATACTGATGGCGTAGACTTAAGCATTAATCCACCATCTTCAACTGAAATTTATAATTCCGGGCGCGTTTTAATTAATCCTGTTTTGACGGGTAGCGGAGTCAGTATAAAATCTTTAGAAATGCTGATGACTGGTAAACCAATTGTCTCAACACCTCAAGGAATAGCCGGTTTACCTCTTAATGTAAGACAGTATTTCAAAATTGCTTCAGACAAACAATCTTTTACAGCCGCAATTATTAATTTACTTTCCAATTATCACGAAAATCATATTGAACCAAAACTACTTGAATCATTATTCGGAACTCAAGTGATACAGGAAGTTGTAGCAGATATCAGGTCATTAATCTAAATTAGTTTTAAGAAGAATGAAAATTTTGTATTTAACAACCGTTCTTCCTAGTGGAAGAAGAACTGGTGGTGAAATTGCATCTCAATGCTTTATTAATGCTTTGAAACAATGCGGACATGAAGTATTAGTTGTGGGATATCAGCGTCCCGATGATACCAAATTAAAAAATGATAATGAGGTTGTAGTTGAAAAACGATATATAGAAACAGAGAAATCAAAATATTTTCCATTTTTATGGATGCTTCTAAGTTTATTCAAAGGGCTTCCTTACTCAGCAGCCAAATATTATTCTCAAAATTACTTAACAAAAGTAAAAAGTATTTTACAACGAAATGACTACAATGCTGTCATAATTGACCATGCTCAGCTAGGTTGGTTATTGCCTTTGTTAGAACGAAAGTCTAAAGTAATATTTATTGCTCATAACCTCGAACATCAACTGTATGAAGCACAGTTAAAAAATTCTCAAAAATATGTGGCAAAATGCATATACAAAAGAGAAGCTCGCTTGATACAAAAGATGGAAGATCGTTTAGCTGCTTCATCAAAACAAGTATGGACGCTAACATCTCACGATTCCAACTACTTTTACGATTGCAACCTATCTACCTTCGTATTTCATTTACCTTCCATCCGCACGGTGCCACCAAAAAAAGCTGTAGTTAAGCACTGTGATATTGGAATCATCGGTAGCTGGACTTGGAAAGCTAATAAATATGGTTTAGAGTGGTTTTTCCAAACAGTTTATCCTCATTTACCAAAAAATATATCGATTCACGTTGCTGGATCTGGTGCCGGATGGTTAGCTCAACGATATCCAAATGTTAAATATTGTGGCTTTGTACCAGATGCACAAGCATTTATGGCATCAGCTAAAGTTATAGCGATTCCTTCAATCAGCGGTGGTGGTATTCAAATCAAGACTCTAGATGCTATTGCTTCAGGAAGTCCAATTGTCGCGACAACTATTGCAATGCGCGGAATATTAGACTATCCTTCTGCGATTGAAATAGCCGATGAACCGGAATATTTTGCTCGCAGTTTAATGCAGTTATTAGCTTTAGATAATCATTGCGATTTAAGTGAAGTACAGCGCACAAAACTTCTTGACAACAGGCTTACATGGAGTGTACTTAGAAAAGAAAATTTCTATCGCAGTATAGCAAGTGCGATCGACTCGATTGAATCGAATCAAAAGGGATACAATTTCGATTTACCTGTAAATCAAAGCAGATAAAAATAAACCAACGATGCTGCAACATTTTAGATTATGCAACTTTTATATCGATTAAAACGTAGTATTCGGAGGCTGTTATGCAATATTTCTCAAATCGTTACTAAGTCTAGATCGAAAAGCAAGATTTATTACGGCTTATTATTCGGTTTAATGTGTTTCAGCTTAAGTTTTTGTTCTTCCCAGTTTATATCCAGTTCTCAAAGTGATACATCTTACGCAGCTACTACCATTGTGCCTCCTTTATCCGCACGAAAATCACAAATTATTGATAATACGGGTAAAGTAGTTTTGCTACAGGGTATCAATTGGTTTGGTATGGAAGTTAGCACCCATGCACCTCATGGTTTATGGGTAAGAGACTATAAGCAAATGCTCTCTCATATCAAAAGCTTGGGGTACAACTTAATTCGCTTACCTTATTCAGTGGAAGCGTTGAAATCTACTCACATTCATGGTATCGATTTTACAATTGGTGCTAATACCGAACTTCATGGAAAAACTCCTTTAGAAGTTATGGATTTAATTGTTAAAGAAGCACACAAACAGGGATTACTAATCTTATTAGATAATCATTGTCTAAAAGATGGAATTATTTCCGAAGTATGGTATGGAGATGGTTTTACAGAAGAGGATTGGATCGATACCTGGACTCTTTTGGCAAAACATTATAAAAATCAACCCAACGTTATTGGTGCAGATTTGAAAAACGAACCCCACGGGCGTGCAAGTTGGGGAACCGATGATACTTCTACTGATTGGCGTTTAGCCGTTCAAAAGGCAGGAGACAAAATCCTTGAAATTAATCCTGACTGGTTGATTGTAGTTGAAGGAATAGAGAAAAACGTACCCAACCAAAAACAGCATGGTTACTTTTGGGGTGCGAATTTAGAAGGTGTTCGGGAATATCCCGTGCATTTAAAAAACAACCGTAAGCTAGTGTATTCTCCTCACGAATACGGTGGTCCAAAAGTATCTTGGTTTCAAGATTCAGCTTTTCCTAATAATCTTTATAAACGTTGGGAAATAGGATTTAACTACATTCATACAAAACGTATTGCTCCCATTCTCGTTGGTGAATTCGGGGGATATCACGTTGATAGTAAATCTAAAGAAGGTATTTGGCAACGTAAGTTTGTAAATTTCATTGCCGAAAATAAACTTAGCTTTGCTTATTGGTGTTGGAACCCTAACAGTAAAGGTACTGGGGGAGTATTACAAGATGACTGGGAAACGGTAAATGATTCAAAACAAGCACTTTTGAACAAAATACTACCTTAATTATTTTTATTGCCCATTACCCATTACCTATTCCCACCTTCCCTCAACCTAGAAATTTCTGGAATTATATCAAATTTTCAAACAATTATAGATAAAAAAAGATTGCAACCATGTTAGAAACTGCCGCTCACAAATGGAATTTTCAACCGCAACTGAACTCTAACATTCAAAAGCCCTATATAAAATCTCATAAGCAACCCCGTATTCTAGTAGTATCAATGCGGGGTTATCAGTCCGAAGCTTTTCGTTCCGCAGAATATGAATTTGAAGATGTAATTAATACCTTTGATTATGTCGATTTACTTTCACCAGCCTATGCTTCTGGTTTCAAATCGGAGGTCAAAAAAAAGGTTTCTAATTATGCCGGTTTGGCTTTAAATCAAAGCAAATTGTTACGCTCTGGTTGTGAAGAATTAGTTATAGACAAAGAATACGATTTAATATTCTTTATTTGTCAACATTTTTGGGATTTAACCTGCATCAACGATCTTAAAGGATGGCGCGACAAATGTAAAAACGCAGTGTTATGGATAGATGAAATTTGGGCAAAAGAACTCGAAGATCGTAAAACTGAACTTTGTTTTAAATTAGCTAAAAACTTCGACTATATATTTACCACTCAAAGTCAAAGTGTTAATGCTATAAGTCAATTAGTCAAACGCCCTTGTTATAGTTTGCCTTACGCCGTTGATGCTATAAAATTTTGTCCTTATCCACAAGTTCCTCAGAGACATATTGATGTTTACAGCATTGGTCGCCGTTCGCCGAGGATGCATAATTCATTACTAAAATTAACAGAACGCGACAACTTTCTTTATCTATATGATACCCTCAAAGGTTTAGAAATGAGGAATTATCGAGAACATCGAACTTTATACAGTAATTTAATTAAAAGAAGTCGTTATTTTATTGCTAATAAAGCAAAATTTGATAGTGGAAATCAAATAGGAAGTCAGCAAGAATTAGGTTCGCGTTTCTTTGAAGGAGCCGCAGGAGGAGCAATAATGATTGGAATACCTCCAGTTTGCGAAGCTTATACTAAACATTTTGACTGGTGTGATGCGGTGATTGAAGTAAATAAGAATACTGATATAGCGGATATTATCGCGGATTTGAATGCACAACCAGAACGATTAGTGAGAATACGTAAAGACAATACGATCAACTCATTATTAAGGCATGACTGGGTATATCGTTGGGAAGAAATTTTAAATAAAGTTGGGTTAGAGAATACTCCTGAAATGTTAATTAGAAAAACTTATTTAAAGAATTTAGCTAAAATGATTTCGATTGTATAGACTGGTTTGATTTATCAAATAGGGAATATGCAAATAAAAATTTTATATTCCCGATAGCTGTTAATTGAAAACTCTTCTATGGAATTATAGAAGAGTTTATACTTATATCAATTAAGTCAAACTATATAACATATGGTTTGTTTATTCTGAAGTATTAACCGTTGAGGGGTTGTAGAGACGTAAAATTTTACGTCTCCCGACGATTGCAGGCAAAATCAAACCTTCACAATTTATGCAATCGATTACCAGTGTTGTGTCATATTAGTTTTAAAGGGTTTGTAGTTGGCGATTTATCGCTCCGGAGCGCTAAAGCGCCAACTACAAACCCTTTGCGTATTCTGTGGTTTTTTTAAGAGGGTTTATAACTCATAAAAATTAATGTGGTGAACTACTAATACTCCGCCACATTAATTCTGCTAAACCTTCTTTGAGTACATTTCAATTGAATGAAGGCTTCACCCACTCCTGATTTAATTCCCTAACAGGTTGGAATAAAAATCTGTTAAAACTAATACGACAGACTATTAATATTTATCAATTAAAATAGTTTGCTCGCTATCTTTAGAATCTTTATATAAATACAAATTGAGTTTTTGCTTCAGAATTAATAAGAAAAAGGGAATATCATCGAGCAAATATCTTTTCCATAACCTTTTTGGTTCGCATAGAAGTCTAAATAACCACTCCAAACCAATCTCACTCATCCATTTTGGCGCTCTTTTGACATTTCCTGCTTCAAAATCAATAGTTGCTCCTAATGCCATAAATATTTTAATAAATTTGAATTTATCCTTATACTTATAAAGCCATTTTTCTTGTTTTGGGGCACCCAATCCGATCACTAAGACTGTTGCGTCTGAATTGTTTATCGTATCTACTATCCTTAAACATTCTGCTTCATCTTTTTCAAAACCGAAAGGTGGAGAGTAAGAGTTAACAACTATATTTCTACCTATTTTGTGATTGATTTGTTTTTGCGCTCTACTTGCTACACCTTGAGCCGCACCCAGTAGAAAAATTTTAATATCCTTATTGTTTCTATGATGGTTACAAAAAGCAGGTAATAAGTCGGAACCAGATATTTTCTCTTTGATTGGCGTTCCCAAAAATTTAGATGCGTACATAACTATTTGACTATCACAAATTTTATAATCACCGATACTATAAGATCGAGCAAACTCGGAGTCTCTTTGAAGCTTAACAATATGGTCTACATTTGGTGTAAATACTACTCCCGATTTTAAGTTATCTAATAACTCTTGTTTAGACCAATTATCTATTTCTAAGTTTAAAATCTTAATCTTCTTCATGATGACTTTTAGTAATGCTGATAACTAGTTATATATTTCTGGCATGGAACGTATTTGTCGAAATAACAGTATTTTAAACTCCATTTATGTTGAGTAATAAAGTAACTATCATCTTTATTAATTTAGTTGAAGATGGCTATAAAGATAGTACGTATGTAACATTAAATAGAAAATTTATTTCGATCAAATTATTCCTCTAGTTAGCTGACCGCGAAATAAATAGTTTATAAAATAATACTGTTCATTTACAAATGAATACTATTTTATTCTGTATATATTAAGCTAAAAAATAAGTTTATTGGCGATTTAAATGACTTCTAATTGCAGAATAAATTGTTTAGTTCGTTTTTGCGAGAACTATGTTTAGCAATATTCTGTTTGTATTAATCGCTTTAATTCTGAACATAAATAAAGATATCATGGAAAGCTAAAGTAAAATTACAGCTTTACTTATTTTTCATAAAAGAATAAATATAAAAAAGAAATATTACGGTTGCTTAAAAAATTTGTATGGTGTAACAATTATAGCTTTTACTTTATATTCAAATATATGCTTAATATATTTTGTTTATGAAGAATTAAACAATATATTTTGTAGTTGTGATTAAAAATTACTTGCTTGAAGTAAGGTTTTTTTGATATTTATAGAAACTACTGTTTGATTTTCAGAATATATAGCAAACGGCAGGTAATAAGTAATATTTTTTACCTTTTTAAATACAATTTTGTGTAAGATACGAGTATATTGAAAATTGGCAAACTAGTAGAATTTCTTATTAGATTGTTATCTTATCTGTTTGCTTTATAAAAATGAATTATTTTTTAATTATTGAAACTTTAAGTTGAGTAGTTATCTTCAACGTTAAAAAGTTTTGAAATATATACAGCGGATTTCATTTTAATGAGGTACAGAGCATATCGCGAGTAGGGAGTAGGGAGTAGGGAGTAGAAGAATTTACCTCATTTAACTGCAAAGTGCTGTAATAAGTGAGAAAATTTAGGTAAAACCAACACCATAATTAAGTCGGCGCAAATAAACTGAACTATGTCACCTGATAGTAAATTAGGTTAAAACCTTTACTCTTACTTTTATTGCCACAGGTTCCCTATTCCCTATTCCCTACTCCCTACTCCCTACTCCCTATTCCCTTGCCTTGTTTGCTTACAATTCCTTTGCACCACACAGCGAGTATTATTTCAGCTATTGGATAAAGAATTCTGATTATTACATATTGATGAGATATGTATGCAATAATTTTGTCAACCGTTGAATTGACTATATTGATAATGTTCAAAATGTATTCAAATTACGTAATTTCTGTCTTATTAAGGATGTAGCTATAATTTTTTTGGTGTTAAATATTAAATACTGCCGTCATATAGACTAATTTAGAAGTTAGTCAATATTCAAGTGGCTATATCTATTAGGAGTGAACGTGAATACCATTTTTCTTCGTAAAAGCGTTTTTTCGCTTACTTTGGCAACTGTTGCCTTATTAAGTGGTGAGTTATCTGTTTCTGCTCAGACAGCAGAAGAAACGAGCAATAATCAGTTCGTACAATCAAGCCTTGTTTCTTCCGAAGCAGAAACAAGCGTCGAACATTTCACCGCCAGTTTTTCCGATTCTTCCTCTGAGTCAAATCTATCGGCTAATCCAGAATTACTAAAATCTCAGACAGTACCTCAAGCATCGGAATCAGCGCCTGTTCCCGGTACATCAGCAACTTCATCAGCACCTCTTGCTAATAGCAATCTATCTTCGGATGCTCAATACCCTTCTTCAAATCTAAAACCATCTATTTCTTCAGATGTAGCTCAAGCGGATATTGATTTTGGCGGTACAACCCGTGGAGGTTCTAGCTATGTCGGAATTGCAGGAAATCTGGGCTTGGGTGGCGATTCGGCTTTAGGTGATGGTAACTTTATGATTATCAGTAAAATTGGAGTAACAGATATTTTATCGATACGCCCCTCAGTGGTGCTTGGAGACGATACAGTTATTTTAGCTCCTGTTACCTATGACTTTTCTCTGGATAGGACTGACGATCCGTTCAGCGAAGCATTACCTTTTTCTCCTTATGCTGGAGCTGGTGTGGCTTTAGCAACTGGGGATGATTCGGAATTCACTTTCCTGCTTACAGGTGGTGTAGATTTTCCGCTATCTGAGAAGTTAACGGCTACAGCAGCTGTAAATGCAGCATTCTTCGATGAAACCGATCTTGGTCTTTCTATAGGAGTTGGTTATAATTTCGGAGGTTTCTAAAAGCCAATCGCGAATACGGTAATTAGGAAAAATCAAACCTTTCCTTGCCTCCGTCTTTTAAAATTTACTTAACCATAAAAGCAATAGTGCATTCAAGCTAAAGTTTGAATGCACTATTGCTTTTAGAAACAGAGTACTACCAGTTAACACATAAATTTTACTAGGTTCGTAGTTGGGACTTTAGTCCTAAATCCGAGCGCTAAAGCGCCAACTACAAACCTATCAAAACTAATGGGACAAAGCACTAGTTAACAACATCAATTTCGCTAAGTTCCTAGTCAGCAATTTATCGCTCTGGAGACTAAAGTCCTTACTACAAAAACGTTAGAACCCATATGGCAAAGTACTAATTTAAGCAAATTGCAATGAAATATTTATAGTCATCAAGAACGGAGAGGGAGGGATTCGAACCCTCGATGAGGTTTTAACCCCATAACTCCTTAGCAGGGAGCCGCTTTCAACCGCTCAGCCACCTCTCCTTAAGCAGTAACAAATATGAATATTAGCAGGTAATCTATTACAAGTCAACAGTGAGATTAACCTGCATTATGCATATAGCTTGTTACAACTTTTTATTCTAGTGCGGCTAAGTTGATTACATCTTAAGAGATTTGCGATCGCAACCAAGCAAAAGGTACAGTTCCGATTTTTTTCCATTGAGGTACGTAAGCGCGTTGGTTAAACACGTCATAGCCATTACGCTCAATTACGCTCAAAATTCGGCTGTAGTGCATCAGAGCCGCCCATACTGGTAATCGAGCATCTGGATGCAGGTAGCTAATACCTTTCTCCGCTTGGGCATAAAATTGCCGCGCTCGTTGAATTTGACATTTCATCAAAGAACGCCAGCGCTCATCGACAACTCCTTTAAGTAAATCTTTCTCGGTGTAATTGAATTGCGCTAAATCTTCAATGGGAATATAAATTCGACCTCTTTGGGCATCTTCACCAACATCGCGAAGGATATTAGTAAGTTGACAAGCTATTCCTAATGTTACCGCTTCGTTTATAGGAATATACGGTTGTTTATCGCGGTTCCAAGGAGCAGTATTTTGCTCCGAGTCTATTCCCATTACCATTGTTGACATTAAACCTACAGTACCGGCTACGCGGTAACAGTAAAGGTATAAGTCATCAAAAGTGTCATAGCGATCGCGATACAAATCCATGCGCTGACCGGAAATCATATCCCGAAAGGGTTGAATATCCAATGGATAGCGCGAGACAGCATCGGAAAGGGCTACGTCAACGTTTTCTTGGGGATGTTGAGCAAAAATTAATTCGAGCTGCTTTTCCCATAAATCAAGGGTTTCGGGAGTAGTCATAGCAGCAGCAGGACCGTCTACTAATTCGTCAGTACGACGACACCAGGCATAAATAGCCCAAATTGCGCGTCGTTTTTGCGGACTCATCAACAAAGTACCCAAATAAAAAGTTTTGGAATGCTTTGCAGTGATTTGCTGACAAATTTTGTAGGACTCATCCACAGAGACCGACGTTTTCATGCATGGGGGGGAATCAGGCAGTTGCAGCATTCGAGAACGGCTGGATGGAAGGCATAGGATCGCTCGAAGAATTATTTACTGAGAATGATTTATTTACACCGAGCGCTGTTAGTTTACCAGAAAGTACTGCTCCTTCCATACTTCCTAAAAACGGTTGCATGGTGTAGCTTCCACTCAAGAAAAAGTTTGAAATGGGAGTTACTTGTGAAGGACGGTACTCCTGACGACCTGGAGTTGCTCTATAAACCGAACGCGGTGTTTTCACCACATGATGTTTCAGTAAAGAAGCTGGATTTTCCGAGCCGAAATGTTGGGGAAATAATTTAGACAATTCGTCAAGAGTTACTTGCAATATTTCCGCATCAGATTTATTAATCCAATCTTCGGCTGGTGCAAGAACTAATTCCAGCATAGAACGGTTTGGGTCACTATATTCGCGACATGTGTTGCTCATGTCGGCATAAACGTTCAAAATCGGCGATCGCGAAAATAATAATTGATCGATATCTGTAAGTTTACGGTCAAACCATAACTGGATGTTAATTACCGGCACACCTTCCAATCCATCAAGCTTTTGGAAGCATTCTATATCCTTCCAACCTTCTGGTAGCAGGACTTTTATCACATCTACCGGCATTGCCGAGACATAAGCATCGGCGGTTTCGACATAATCTTGTGCTCCATTTAAACCGCGCATCAAAAATCCTTTGACGCTACCGTCTGGGTTGAGCAAAATTTCTTTCAAAGGCGCATTTAGTTTTACTTCCCCGCCACCAGCTTCGATGTAATCAACTAGCGGTTGACAAAGACGCTCGGTAGGAGAGCCATCCAAAAAAGCCATCTTCGAGCCGTCTTTTTGCTGAAGAAACTTGTTAAGAGCCGTCAGCAATACTACAGCTGAGATTTCGTCGGGATTAATAAAATTTAATGACTTAGAAGCAGCAATAAAAATATCTTGCTGTACTTCCTCACCTACTCCTTGAAGCTTGAGCCATTCAGAGAAAGTATATTGGTCTGTAGAGTCAACATATTTTTGACCCCGCAGCATCGCTGGAACTAATCCTTTTGCTAATTCAATTTTTTCACCCCAGGTCAACATATCGTTATTTTTAAGAATTGCCGCAACCCCATTCAAAGGTGCTGGCAAATTCGGAAAATCAAAACGGCTATAAGTGCCTGGTTTTTCCGGTTGATTGAAGATCATCGTGTGTTTTTTCCACTGCAAACGGTCTTCAATACCGAGTTCTTTGAGTAACTGCAACATATTAGGATAAGCCCCAAAAAATACGTGCAGTCCGGTTTCATACCAGTCGCCATCGGAATCTTTCCATGCTGCGACTAAACCACCCAGTACGTCTCGGCTTTCCAAGAGTACGGGAGTATGACCATTATCGATAAGATATTTAGCACAGGAAAGTCCTGCCAAGCCTGCTCCGGCGATAGCTACTCGCATTTACAATACGGTTATTTAATACTTTTGTGCATTTTGATAATTTTCATTATACTTTGCATTCCGTTACATTTTGCATTTACAGTCGCATCGTTTTGCCAATTTTTTGCCGGACAATCGTGTTTATTGCTTATTTGCCTCGAAAGTTTCTTGTCGGCAGAGGTGGTTTACCTACTGTCACAAAACTATTTATTACTACATTCCTTAAGAATAATTACTTAATAATTTTATAGTCATATAAATTAGTATGAACAAAAATAGATTTAGAACTTACAGCACTTTGCAGTTAAATGAGGTACATTCTTCTAGCTTGAAAAGTTGCTCGTGGGGGAAACCCCCAAGACCGCACTTTATGTCCTTCGGACACGCTTCGCTAACGCTACTCCCTACTCCCTACTCCCTACTCCCTTATCACCATATGTTCTGTACCTCATTAAGATAAAATCCGCTGTAATTGATAAGCTTCAAATAAGTAAAGCCTTAAAAGCTATATAAAATTTAAATTTATTGCGTATCACTTTGTCCTCAAAACATTAAATCTTAGGGGAAAAATGATTGTGAAGTGAAAAAAGATACCTCTAACTAAAGACTCAATTTCTTTTATTCAAAAGAAATAGTTTTTCAGAAATCTGTTATTGAAAAAACAATGTAACTAGAGAAAACACTAATATATTGCAAAAAAAAATATACTTATAAATATTATTGCTTAAGTATTCATACTATTGCGATTATTTTTATATAGAAAAAGCTAAAAAGATTTTGTAAAATTTTTACTTTTGTTTTCATTGAAGCTGGATTTATACTGAAAGCTGCAAAAATTGACTACCGAACATTACGGTTTTATTTCTCAAACGGATAAAAGAAACACATTGCTATTGTTCTGTGCTATCTGTTCCCTATTTATGATTAGTTGTGTTTCTCAAAAGCAGATGCTTTTGGATATTGCAGTCACTTTAAATCAACTAGAATTATGCTATCTTTCGGACTTTCTTGGGTTGTATCCTTGATTAGTTCTTCTTTTTTGTTGTCAGAAATATTGCCAACAAATATCCCGGCTGAAATTTCTACAACACAAATCTCCCTAAAATTAGGCAGGCTAAAAAGTAAAACTAGTTTACCGCTATTACAATCAAAGTCTCAAACCAGCCTTCTCTATGCAAAATTATTAACAAAATTGTTAAATATAGATTGGTCAAACAAAAAAACACAATCAACTCTAAATAAGTCATCGATAGCTTCATTAATAAGCAAAAATAAAGCTCAATCTAGATTTTGCTCCGCTGCCAAACAAATCTCAATCGGTCAAGATTCGGTAAAAAAATCACAAATTTTAGCCGTAGTGCCAGTAACAAAATCTAAAATCAAAAAACAAGAATCAATGCCAAACACAATCTTGCAATCGCTGCAAAATGTGTTTACATTTCCTAACCCCACTCAGCGGATTTCCTCTTCAAATTCAATACCTGTAGCGCTGGTACGTAGAGTAAAGAATAAATACGAA